>NZ_LFVW01000882.1:0-3597 GCF_001182915.1 Kitasatospora sp. MY 5-36 | reverse complement strand
GCGGCCACGGCCGCCTCGACGGCCTCGGACGTGGTGAGCACCGCGCCGCAGACGCCGCTGGGCAGCGTGACCGACCCGAAGGTGTTCCCGAAGCCGCAGCAGCAGACCGTGGCGGGCAAGCCCGTCGCGGTGCCGTCTGCCGTCACGCTGGTGAGCGCGCCCAAGGCGGACATCGGCGCGGTGCGGGCCGTCCAGGAGGTGCTGGAGGTCGCCGGGGCGGGCGAGGTGACGCCGCGTCCGGACGGCGGGACGCCGGCCGCCGGGACGCTGGTGGTGTACGTCGGCGGGCCCGCCGAGGGCGCCGGCGGCGAGGTGGACCGGGTGCTGCGGCAGCTGTCCGCCGCCGCGGGCGGCAAGGACGGCGCCGGGCCGACGACCGCGGGGATGCCGGCCGGCGGGTACGTGCTGTCGGCCGGTCAGCTGCCCGCCCAGGGCGGCGGGACGTACGGCGCCGTGGTGCTGGCCGGCGTGGATGCCACCGGCACCTTCTACGCCGCGCAGAGCCTGCGTCAGCTGCTCGCCGCCGTACCGGCCGGGCAGGGGCAGGCGCCGGGTGCGGCCGGGCTCGGCCTGCCCGGGATCACGCTGCGGGACTGGCCGACCGGCGCCCCGGTGCGCGGCGTCACGGAGGGCTTCTACGGCACCCCGTGGACCGCGCAGCAGCGGCTGGAGCAGGTCGACTTCCTGGGCCGCTCCAAGCAGAACTTCTACCTCTACGCGCCCGGTGACGACCCGTACCGGCTCTCCCGCTGGCGCACCGCCTACCCCGCGGCCCAGGCCGAGGAGCTGCGCGAACTGGGCTTCCGGGCACGGCAGAACCACGTCACGCTCGGCTACGCGATCGACCCGGGGCAGTCCCTCTGCTTCAGCTCCGGCAAGGACGTGGACGCCCTGGTGAACAAGCTGGACGGGCTGCGCAAGCTCGGCTTCACCGCCTTCCAGCTGCAGTTCCTGGACGTCAGCTACGACGAGTGGCACTGCGGCGACGACCGCGACGAGTACGGAACCGGGCCCGCCGCGGCCGCCAAGGCCCAGGCCGAGCTGGTGAAGAAGGTGCAGGACCGGCTGATCGCGAGGAATCCGGGCCTGGCGCCGCTGTCCGTCGTCCCCACCGAGTACCACCAGCAGGGCTCCACCCCGTACCGCAAGGCGCTGGCGGCGGCCCTGCCGGAGGGCGTGCAGGTGGCCTGGAGCGGGGTCGGGGTGATCCCGGAGAAGATCACCGGCGCCCAGGCCTCGGACACCGCCGGGCTGTACGGGCACCCGCTGCTCACCATGGACAACTACCCGGTCAACGACGCCACCCCGGACCGGCTCTTCCTCGGCGCCTACACCGGGCGCGACCCGGAGGTGGCCACCCGCTCGGCGGCGCTGCTGACCGGCGCGATGCAGCAGCCGGTGGCCTCCCGGATCGCCGTGTCGACGGCCGGCGACTTCGCCTGGAACCCGGCCGGCTACAAGCCGGACGAGTCCTGGCAGGCCGCCGTGCGCTCGCTGGCCGGGCCGACCGGCGCCGCCCCGACGCCCGTCGGGACGGCGCTGTCCGCCGTCACCGCGCTGGCCGGGAACAGCACCTCCTCCCCGCTGTCCAAGCAGGAGTCCGGCTACCTGGCACCGCTGCTGGACCGGTTCTGGGCGGCCGCCGAGCCGACCTCCGGCGCCGCCCCCGACCTCGCCCGGCTGATCGAGGCCGCCGCCCCGCTGCGGGATGCCTTCGCCACCATGGCCACCGCCCAGCAGACCCTGGCCGGCACCCCGGCCACCACCCAGCTGGCCGGCGAGGCCGCGCCCTGGCTGGGCCCGCTGCGCGACTACGGGCTGGCCGGGCAGTCCGCCCTCGACATGCTGCTGGCGCAGCACGGCGGCGACGGCACGGCGGCCTGGAAGGCCCGGGTCGAGCTCAACCGGCTGCGCGAGCAGCTGGACCGGGCCCCGGCCACCGTCGGCGCCGGGGTGCTCGGCCCGTTCCTGGACCGTGCCGTGCGCGCCGCCGACAACTGGTCGGGCGTGGGTGGCGGCGCCGCCACCCCGACCACCACCCTGGGCACCGCCCAGGACCACCTGCCCGCGCTGATGACCGACGGCGTGGCCGACACCTTCTACTGGAGCTCCGCTCCCCCGCAGCCCGGCGACGCCGTCGGCCTGGACCTCGGCGCGGGCCGCCCGGTCAGCGGCGTGACCGTGCTGATGGGCGGCTGGGGCAACGGCCCGGACGCCCGGACCGCCGCCGACGACTACATCCGCGACGGCGTGCTGGAGTACTCCACCGGCGAGGGCGGCTGGAAGCAGCTCGCCACCGTCAAGAACCAGAAGACGGTCAGCGCCCAGCTCCCGCCGGGCACCGTGGTCCGGGCGGTGCGGCTGCGGGCCACCGCCGCGCAGAAGACCGCCGTCGCGGTGCGCGAGTTCACCGTCACCGCCCCGGACGATTCCCCGGCCAGCGTCAGCGGCGGCCCCGACGCGGTGCCCGGCTCCTCCGCCGCCGCCGTGCTGGACGGCAACCCGGACACCGCGTACCGGGCCGCCAAGGCGCCGACCGCGATGGACGAGCCGCTCACCGTCGAGCTCGGCGCGGCCCGCCCGCTGGACCGGCTCACCGTGCTGACCGACCCGTCCGTGCGCGCCACCGCCACCCTCGCGGTGCGCCGGGCCGACGGCACCTGGGCCGACATCGGCACCGTGCAGCCCGGCTACAACGAGCTGTCGGCCGGCGGCCAGCCCGCCGACGCGTTCCGGCTGACCTGGAAGCCCGGCGGCGACCCTCCGGTGGTCAACCAGGTGATCCCCTGGTACGCGGACGCCCCGGCGGCCCGGCTCAGCCTCTCCGACCCGGCCCTGGACGTGGTCACCGGCGCCTCAGCGCCCGTGACCACCCGGGCCACCGTGGAGGCCGGCCGCCCCGAGGGCACCACCGGCGAGCTGCGCACCGAGGTGCCAGCCGCCGCCAAGGGCCTGACCGTGGCCCCGGCCGGCCCGGTGACCGTGCCGCGCGGCGGCCGGGTGGGCGTGCCGCTGCTGGTCAGCGCCACCGCGGAGACGCCGTCCGGGACGTACCGGGTGCCGGTGCAGTTCGTGGCCGGCGGCACCACCGTCCGGCAGGTGCTCCAGGTCCACGTGGTGCCGCCCACCGGCGGCCCGGACCTGGCGCTCGGCGCCAAGGCCGCCTCCTCGGGCGACGAGACGGCGAACTTCCCGGCCTCGGCGGTCACCGACGGCGACCCGAAGACCCGCTGGTCCTCCCCGGCCAAGGACGACGCCTGGGTGCGGCTGGAGCTGCCGCAGGCGACCAGGCTGGGCTCGGCGGTGCTGCACTGGCAGGCCGCGTACGCCGCCTCGTACAAGATCCAGGTCTCGGCGGACGGGAACACCTGGACCGACGCCGCGACGGTGGACAACGGCAAGGGCGGCGACGAGACGGTGCGCTTCGACGCGCCCAACGTCCGGTACCTCCGGGTGCAGGGCGTGGCGCGGGCGACCAAGTACGGCTACTCGCTGTGGGGCGTCGAGCTGTACGCGGTGACCCCGCCGGCCGCGCCGCAGCCCCCGGCCGGCCAGGGCGGCGGCCAGACCGGCCAGCCCGGCGGCGCGCCCGGGACG
>NZ_LFVW01000881.1:0-3604 GCF_001182915.1 Kitasatospora sp. MY 5-36 | reverse complement strand
CGGGCACGCCGAGCACGCCGGGCGGCACCGGTACGCCGACCGACCCGGGGACGCCGACCGGCGGCACGCCGACCACGACCCCGACCACGACCCCGACGGGGACGCCGACCGGCACGCCCACCCCGACCGGGACGGGCACCCCGACGGGGAGCCCGAGCGGCACCGGTTCGGCGACCGCCACGGCCGCGGGCAGTGCGACGGCGACGCTGCCGCTGGGCACCCCGACGCACTGACGCGCCGGACAGGCCACGAGGAGGCCGCCCCACGTCACCGGACGCGGGGCGGCCTTCGCGGTGCTCGGGGTTACGCGCCGCTGTCGGGGGCGAAGCGGATCACGACCGCCTTGGAGGTGGGGGTGTTGCTGATGTCGGCGGTGGAGTCCAGCGGCACCAGCACGTTGGTCTCGGGGGAGTAGGCCGCCGCGCCGCCGCGGGCGACGGGGTAGTGGACGACCCGGAAGTGCGGGGCGCGGCGCTCCACGCCGTCGCTCCACTCGCCGACCAGGTCGACGTACCCGCCGTCGGTCAGCCCCAGCTCCTCGGCGTCCGCGGGGTTGACCAGGACCACCCGGCGGCCGCCCTTGATGCCGCGGTAGCGGTCGTCGAGGCCGTAGATCGTGGTGTTGTACTGGTCGTGCGAGCGCAGGGTCTGGAGCAGCAGCCGGCCCGGCGGGACCTCGGGGGCGGTCAGCGGGTTGACGGAGAAGTTGGCCTTCCCGGTCGCGGTCGGGAAGGTGCGGGTGTCCCGGGGGCCGTGCGGCAGGGTGAAGCCGCCGGGGCGGCGGACCTTCTCGTTGAAGTCCTCGAAGCCCGGGACGACGCGGGCGATCCGGTCCCGCAGGGTGTCGTAGTCGGTGGCGAAGTCCTCCCACGGCACGGTGTCCCGCGGCCCGAGCACGGTGCGGGCCAGCCGGCAGACGATCGCGGTCTCGGAGAGCAGGCCGGGGGCCGGCGGGCGCAGGCCGCCGCGCGAGGCGTGCACCTGGCCCATCGAGTCCTCGACGCTGACGAACTGGGCGCCGCGTGCGCTGACGTCCCGGTCGGTGCGGCCGAGGGTGGGCAGGATCAGGGCGCGGGCGCCGGTGACCACGTGTGAGCGGTTGAGCTTGGTGGAGACGTGGACGGTCAGCCGGCACTTGCGCATCGCGGCCTCGGTGACCTCGGTGTCCGGGGTGGCCGCGACGAAGTTGCCGCCCATCGCGAAGAAGACCCCGATCCGGCCGTCGCGCATGGCGCGGATGGTGTCCACCGAGTCGAGGCCGTGCTCGCGCGGCGGCTCGAAGCCGAACTCCCGGCCCAGGGCGTCCAGGAAGGCGTCGCCGGGGCGCTCGAAGATGCCCATCGTCCGGTCGCCCTGGACGTTGCTGTGCCCGCGCACCGGGCAGACCCCGGCGCCGGGGCGGCCGACGTTGCCGCGCAGCAGCAGGAAGTTGACCACCTCGCGGATGGTCGGCACGGCGTGCTTGTGCTGGGTGAGGCCCATCGCCCAGCAGACGATGATCTTCTCGGACTTCAGCACCAGCCGGCCGAGCTCCTCGATCTGCTCCCAGGGCAGGCCGGTCGCGGCGAGCACCTCGGCGCGGTCGGTCCGCCGCGCCTGGGCCTCGAACTCCTCGAAGCCGTAGCAGTGTTCGGCGACGAAGTCGCGGTCGACGCCGTCCTGCTCCAGGACGATCCGGTTCAGCGCGCGGAACAGCGCGAGGTCCCCGCCGAGGCGGATCTGCAGGAAGAGGTCGGTCAGCTTGGTGCCGTGGCCGACCAGGCCGCGCGCGTGCTGCGGGTTCTTGAACCGCTCCAGGCCGGCCTCCGGCAGCGGGTTGACGCTGACGATCGTGGCGCCCGCCCGCTTGGCGCGCTCCAGCGCGGAGAGCATCCGGGGGTGGTTGGTGCCCGGGTTCTGGCCGGCCACGATGATCAGGTCGGCCTGGTAGAGGTCCTTCAGGCTGACGCTGCCCTTGCCGACGCCGAGCGTCTCGGTGAGCGCCGAGCCGGAGGACTCGTGGCACATGTTGGAGCAGTCCGGCAGGTTGTTGGTGCCGAGCCGGCGGGCGAACAGCTGGTACGCGAAGGCGGCCTCGTTGCTGGTCCGGCCGGAGGTGTAGAAGGCGGCGCCGTCCGGGGTGTCCAGGGCCTTCAGCTCCTCGGCGACGAGCGCGAAGGCGTCGTCCCAGGAGACCGGCGTGTAGTGGGTGGCGCCCTCGTCCAGCAGCATCGGCTGGGTGAGCCGGCCCTGCTGGCCCAGCCAGTAGCCGGAGCGCTCGGCCAGGTCGGCGACCGGGTGGGCGGCGAAGAACTCGGCGCGGACGCGGCGCTCGGTGGCCTCCTCGGCGACGGCCTTGGCGCCGTTCTCGCAGAACTCGGCGGTGTGCGGCTTGTCCGGCTCCGGCCAGGCGCAGCCGGGGCAGTCGAAGCCGTCCTGCTGGTTGACCTTGAGCAGGGTGGCCAGGGTGCGGCGGGCGCCCATCTGCTCGGCGGCCATCCGCAGGCTGTGGCCGATGGCGGGCAGCCCGGCGGCGGCGTGCTGGGGCGCGGACACCTCGGGGGCGTCCTGCGCCGGGTCGCTCTGCGGGGCCTGCTTGGCCATGGCCGCTCTCCTCGGGCTCTGCTGGTGCGTACCGCCGCCTTCGTGCGGGGGTTCGATTCCATCCTTCCACCTGGCCGGGGGCCGGGGGAGGGGGCGGGCGGGGAGGGGCGACGGCGGGGCGAAGGGCGGCGGCCGGCGTCGGTAGAGTCTGGGCGTCATGGCGGGAGGGGAGCGCGCGTGCGAGTCGGGGACGTCCTGGACGGCCGGTACGAGCTGGTGGAGAAGCTCGGGCAGGGCGGGTTCGGGGTGGTGTGGCGGGCCGAGGACACCCGGATGGGGCGGCCGGTGGCGGTCAAGGTCATCGGGCACCACGGCGGCGACCGGGCGAAGGCCGCGCTGCGGTTCGTCCGGGAGGCCGGCGCGGCCGGCAACCTCTCGCACCCGCACATCGTCACGGTGCACGACCTCGGGCAGTGCGAGCTCGGCGGCGAGGAGGTCACCTACCTGGTGATGGAACTGCTCACCGGCCGCACCCTCACCGAGGTGCTGGAGGCGGGGGTGCCCGAGCCCGGGCTCAGCCTGCGCTGGGGGCGGCAGATCAGCGGCGCGCTGGCGGCCGCGCACGACGCGGGCATGGTGCACCGGGACATCAAGCCGGACAACGTGATGATCACCGACGCCGGGCACCTGAAGGTGCTGGACTTCGGCATCGCCCAGCTGGACACCGGCGCGGGCGGGCTGACCACCACCGGGACGATCGTCGGCAGCCCGGCGTACATGGCGCCCGAGCGGTGGACCGGCGGCCGGGTGGACGGGCGGGCCGACCTGTACGCGCTGGGCTGCGTCCTGGTCGAACTCTTCACCGGGGCACGGCCGTTCGGCGGGGACTCGACGCCGGTGCTGATGTACCAGCACCTCAACGAGGTGCCCGCGCCGCTGGACCCGGCGCAGTTCGGGCTGCCGCCGCAGGTGGCCGGGCTGGTCGCGGAGCTGCTGGCGAAGGACCCGGCGGACCGGCCGGCCGACGCCCGTACGGTCGAGCGGCGGCTCGCCGAGCTGGCCGGGTGGGCGGGCGGCCGGG
>NZ_LFVW01000880.1:0-3620 GCF_001182915.1 Kitasatospora sp. MY 5-36 | reverse complement strand
GGCGGAGGCCGCCCGCAGCAGCGTCCGGCGGTCCACGCCGTCGGCACGCGCGCCGTCCCGGGCGGCCCGCGTCGGCTCGGCCCGCCTCCGGTCGGCCCGGCTCCGATCGGTCTGCCTCCGGTCGGTCTGCCTCCGGTCGGCGGGCGTCGGATCGGCCGGTGTCGGGACTGCTTCGTTCGGGGTGCGGACCTCGTCGTCCATGAACGGCGTTCCTTCCGTTTCAGCGTGGTCGGTTTCGGCGCCGCGCGCGACCGCGGCCGCCGCCGGGGCCCGCGGGCCGTCCTGGACGGGCTTCCGCTCCCCGGTCTGACCTACTCACCGGTGTGGACTCCTACCGTTCCCATTGTGTCGGCGAAACCCCGCCCCGCAGCGGAGCACCCCATGTCAGCCACCCCGCCCGCCCGGATCGTCCGGGGTCCCGGCCCGGAACCGCCGCTCGCCCACGGGGCCGGGGCCGGCGCCCGGACACCTTCGATCTGGCCGGATACCCGCTCGGCGCCGCCGTCGCCGTCCGGATCGCCACCCGCCGCCCCGGGCGGGTCCGCTCGCCGCCACTGCTCGCCGGCGTGGCCGGGGCCCGGCCCGGTGGCGGACGCTCTCCGAGCTGTTCATCGACCTGGCCGACCGGCCGGACGAGCTCGCCCCGCTGCGGGAACATCCCAAGTCCCCGGTGCCGGAGGGCTTCCGGCAGCGGTTCCGGCCCGCCGCCCGGACCGACGTCCGCGCCGAACCGGCCGCGACAGCCGTCCCCGCCCTGGTCGCCGGCCGGGCTGATCCCCGGCACACGCCTGGCCGAACTCACCTGCGGGCGCCTGCCGGTGGCCGGGACGCCGCCCGAACTGCGCGACGTGCCGCCGGAGTTCCTCAGGAGCCGAGCCTCCCGGGGGAACACCCCGGCAGGCGGCGGCGTTCGCCCGGTCATGCGCATCGGAGAACTCGCCCGCCTGACCGGGGTGTCCACCCGCCTGCTCCGCTACTACGAGGAACAGGGCCTGCTCCGGCCGGACCGCACGGCGGCCGGCTACCGCGAGTACGGCGAGGAGGACACCGTCCGGGTGTGGCAGGTCCGCAGCCTGCTCGCGGCCGGTCTGAGTACCCGGGTGATCGCCGAGCTGCTGCCCTGCGCCACCGGTCCGGTCCCCGTCCTGGAGGCCTGCCCGGAGCTGCTCGCCATCCTGCGCGGCGAACTCGCCGACCTGGACTCCCGGATCGAGGACCTCAGCCGCAGCCGCCGGGCGCTCTCCCACTACCTCGCCACCGCGCGCGACTCCGGGCCCGACCACGGACGGCAGCACGGGCCCGGGCACCGGCACGACGACGGGCACGACTACGGCGAGGAGCAGGCGGCCTGACGGGACGTAGGTCCCGACCCCGCGCTTCCCCGGCGCGCCGTCCCTCCGCTCACGGAGCGGACTGGACATAGTGCGACATACAGCTTGAATCCGAGCGTGCCGACGCACGCCGAGTATGTCGAGGGGTCCATCCGATGAGCAGCCAGCCGCCCCAGTCCGACCAGCCCGTGGAGGAGCCCGACGAACCCGCCGCGACCCTTCCGGCCGACCGGGCGGTGTTCGGCATCGGCGCCGTCCTGGTCCTGGCGGTGGTCGCCTGGGGCGTCTTCGCCGAGGACTCGCTCGGCCGTACCTCCGACACCGCGCTCGGCTGGGTGCTGCACAACTTCGGCTGGCTGTTCGTGGTGGCCGCCGACGTCTTCCTGGCGCTCAGCGTGCTGCTCGCGTTCAGCCGCTTCGGCCGGATCCGGCTCGGCCGCGACGACGACGAGCCCGAGTTCTCCACCCTCGCCTGGATCGCCATGATGTTCAGCGCCGGGATGGGCATCGGCCTGATGTTCTACGGCGTCGGCGAGCCGCTCCAGCTCTTCGCCACCCCGCAGCCGGGCTCCGGCCTGGAGCCGCAGAGCGCGGCCGCCGCCCAGCAGGCCCTGGAGTTCTCGCTCTTCCACTGGACCCTGCACCCGTGGGCGATCTACGCGGTCGGCGGCCTGGCCCTCGCCTACACCACCTTCCGCAAGGGCCGGGGCAACCGGGTCTCCGCCGCCTTCGTCCCGCTGATCGGCCAGCGCGGCGCGGACGGCTGGGCCGGGCGGACGATCGACCTGCTGGCCGTGTTCGCCACCGTCTTCGGCTCCGCGACCAGCCTCGGCCTCGGCGCGCTCCAGGTCGCCGACGGGCTCGGCTACATCACCTCCGTCCGCAACACCCAGAACGCCCAGCTGATCATCATCGGCTCGCTGACGGCCGCGTTCGTGGTCTCCGCGTTCTCCGGGGTGCACAAGGGCGTGAAGTGGCTCTCCACGGCGAACGTCGTGCTGGCCTCGCTGATCATGGTCTTCGTCTTCGTGGTCGGCCCGACGGTCTTCGCCCTGGACGCGATCCCCTCCTCGGTCGGCGGCTACCTCTCCGACCTGCTCGGGATGTCCACCCAGACCGGCGCCTTCACCGACGAGAGCTGGCTCGGCTCCTGGACGATCTTCTACTGGGCCTGGTGGCTCTCCTGGGCGCCCTTCGTCGGCACCTTCATCGCGCGGATCTCGCGCGGCCGCACCATCCGGCAGTTCCTGCTCGGCGTGCTGCTGGTGCCCAGCGGGGCGACGGTCATCTGGTTCTGCGTGATGGGCGGCACCGCGATCCGGCTGTCCACCACCGGCGCGGCCGACCTGGTCGCGACCATCCCGCAGGGCCCGGAGGCCTCGCTGTTCGAGATGCTGCGCGCGCTGCCGCTCGGCTCGGTGACCAGCGTGGTCGCGGTGCTGCTGGTGATGACCTTCTTCATCACCAGCGCCGACTCGGCCTCGCTGGTGCTGGGCTCCCTCTCCAGCCGGGGCTCGCTGCACCCGCGCACCTGGCTGGTGGTGGTCTGGGGCGTGCTGATGGGCGGGGTCGCGGCGGCCCTGCTGCTGGCCGGCGGGCTCACCGCGCTCCAGAACGCGACGATCCTGGTCGCGCTGCCGTTCGTGGTCGTGATGCTGCTGCTGTGCGTCTCGCTGGTGAAGGAGCTCCGCGAGGACCCGGCCGCCGCCCCCGCCCGCTTCCACCCTCCGCACGGCCTGCGGGACGCCGTCCGGGAGGTCGTCGGCGAGTCGGGCACACGCCGCTGACCTGCGCGTACGCCCCGCCCGGTGACGGGTGGGGCGTACGCGGCCAACCGACGCCCAACCCCCGTCCGGACTTCACCCGCACGTACCGACCGTTCACGCCGCCCTGGAAACCTCCCTGTCATGAACGCCAGCCCTCAGGCGCCCTACCAGGAACCGCGCTTCCCCCTGCCCCAACGGCACCGCCGGCTGCTCGCCGTCACCGCCGTACTCACCTCCATCGCCCTCGGCACCCTGGGCGTCGGCGCCACCGTGGAAACCGTCGAACACGGCCCCCTCGCGAGCGCCTCCGCCAGCAAGTAGCCCCTGCTCCACCCAGCACCGCGGTCCCGTTCCGGGCCCGGTGCTTCTTGCTTTCCGCTCACCGGCGGCGGAGCCGGGGCGGCGCGGTGGGCGCCACCGCTACGCCGGCTGTCCGGGGCGGGAGTGGCGGCCGGTGCCGGGGGTGGGGTGGAGGTCGGGGGCCGGGGCGTAGCGCGCGGCCGGGGGGCGCAGGCGCCAGGCC
>NZ_LFVW01000879.1:0-3620 GCF_001182915.1 Kitasatospora sp. MY 5-36 | reverse complement strand
CAGGCGTTCGGCCCGGTTCCGGATCGCGGTGCCTGCGCTCGCCTGCGCCCTGGCGGTGGTCGGCGTCGTGGCGGTGGACCTCGGGGGCGCGGGGACGCCCGGGCGCGACCACGCGGCGGTGGCGGGAGGCGGTGCGACCGGCGGCTCCGAAGCCGTACGGCTGCTCGACCGCATCGCCCTCGCCGCCGCCGGATCGGAGCAACCGGCGGTCCGCGCCGACCAGTTCGTCTACATCGAGAGCAGGGTCGCCTTCGCGGCGCAGAGCGCGGGCGGCGGCCCCGTGACGATGGCGCCCGCGCACACCCGGCAGGTGTGGCTGTCCGCCGACGGCAGCCGCCCCGGCCTGCTGCGCGAGGAGGGCGGGCCGGACAGCCGGCTCGGCGAGGACGGGCCGGTCCTCCACCTCGACCAGCCGGGGGCGACGGCCTGGCCCGAGGCGCCCGGCGGGGGAGGCGGCCCGTCGGTCGGCGAACCGACCCACGCCTTCGTCGCCGCGCTGCCCATCGACCCGGACGCCCTGCTGCGGCTGGTCAGGGAGCAGACCCGGGGCCAGGGCCAGGACCCGGACCAGCGGGCGTTCACGGCGATCGGCGACCTGCTGGCCGAGACCTGGGCGCCGCCGCAGGTCGGCGCCGCGCTCTACCGGGCGGCCGAGCGGATCCCCGGGGTCACGGTGGTCGCCTCGGCCGTCGATGCCGCCGGGCGTGAGGGCGTCGCCGTGGCCCGTACGGCGTACGGGCGGCAGACGCAGTGGGTCTTCGACCGGAGCACGTACGCGTTCCTCGGCGAGCGCACGGTCCTCGCCGAGGACGGCGAGGCGGGCCCGGCCGGGACGGTGGTCGGCGCCTCCGCGGTCCTCGCCCGGGCCGCCGCCGACCGCGTCGGTGAACTCCCGCCGCCAGTCCGGTAGTCCGGTGCCGGCCCACCCCCGCCGGGTTCCTCCACGAGGGCCCCCGGTGCGGTGGGCGCGGCCCGGCCGAGGGCCGCTCGCGGGTGAGGCGGCCGAGGGCGGCGGTCAGAACGTCACGACGATCTTCCCGGCCAGGCCGCCCTCGCGGAACCGCTCGTGCGCGGCCCGGATCTCCTGGAGCCCGTACGTGGCGTGCACCCGCGGCCGCAGGGCGCCGGCGTCGACGAGCCGGGCCAACTCGGCCAGCCCGGCGCCGTCCTCGCGCACCTGGTGGACGGTGGTGCGCACGCCGTGGGCGGAGAGGTCCGGGACGGGGCCGGCCTGGGTGGCGATCGAGGCGTAGCGGCCGCCGTCCGCGACCGCGTCGGTGACGAAGGCCCCGAAGGTGTCGAAGACCGCGTGGTAGCCGCCGCCTTGGAAGGCGGCGGGGTCGGTGGAGACGAGCCCCGCGCCGTGCTCGCGGGCGAAGCCGGCCTGGGCGTCGCGGGAGACCAGGGCGTCGACCTCGACGCCCCGCGCCCGGGCTATCTGCAGGGCGAGCCCGCCGACCGCGCCGGCGGCACCGGCGATCAGCAGCCGCTCGCCGGCGGACACCGCCAGCCAGTCCAGCGTCTGCAGGGCCGTCAGCCCGGGCAGCGGCAGCGTGGCGGCCTCGACCAGGCTGACCGCCCGCGGCGCGACGGCCACCGCCTCCGCCGGGAGGACGACCAGGTCGGCCCAGGTGCCGCGGGTGGTGCCGAGCTGGTGGGACATGGCGATGACCCGTTCCCCCGCCTCCAGCGGGCTGTCGCCGCCGTCGACGACGACGCCGGCCAGGTCCCAGCCGAGCGTCGTCGGCAGCGGGGGAGCGCCCTCGCCGATGGCCCCCTCCCGGGTCTTGTCGTCGACGGGGTTGATGCCGCTCGCGACGGTCCGGACCAGCACCTCCCCGGGCCCGGGCACGGGCCGGGGGGTCTCGACGAGGTCGAGGACCTCGGGGGTGCCGAAACGGTCGATCTGGATGGCGCGCACGGAGGGCCCTTCACGAGGCGGGTGCTGACGCCTGGTGAAACCCCGCCGGTGGACGCCGGATTCCCCGCCCTCGCGGGCTGCCTCCCGCCGCCGGGCCCTGTTCCCCTCCGCCCCGGCTCCGTTGACTAAACCCTACCCCCCTAGGGTATGTTCTCGGTCATCCTCGCCGGGGTCGTCGACCGGCACATCCACCGTGCCCGTCCTGCGAGTTGACGATCCCCGGCGATCGCCGCGAGGCACCGCCCCCGGCCGATACCCCTCACAGACAGGGAGTAAGAGATGGCAACCGACAGCACCGGGCCCGACCCCCGGAGGTGGCGCGCACTGGCGCTGATCGCCGCCGCGCAGTTCGTGGTGATCATGGACACCTCGATCATCGGGGTGGCCCTGCCCAGGATGAAGGACGCCCTCGGCTTCGGCCAGGAGGACCTGTCCTGGGTGTTCAACGCGTACGTGGTCGCCTTCGGCGGCCTGCTCCTGCTCGGCGGACGGCTCTCCGACCTGCTCGGCGCCCGCCGCCTGTTCAGCGCCGGCTGGGCGGTCCTCGGCGCGGGCTCACTGCTCGCCGGCCTCGCCGGGAACGTGCCCACCGAGCTGGCCGGCCGCGGCGTCCAGGGCCTCGGCGCCGCCCTCATCGCCCCCTCGGCGCTCACCCTGCTGATGACGCTCTTCGGCGGGAACCCGAAGGAACTGACCAAGGCCTTCGCCCTGTACGGCGCGGCGGCCCCGGCCGGCGGCACCGCGGGCGTCTTCCTCGGCGGCCTGATCACCCAGTACGTCAGCTGGCCCTGGGTGTTCTACATCAACATCCCGGTGGCCGCGGTCGCGCTGCTCGCCACTCCCGCGCTGATGCCCTCCGCGCCCCGGCGCCGCGGCGGCATCGACCTCGTCGGCGCGCTCACCGTCACCGCCGGACTGGCCGCCGCCGTGTACGCCGTCGTCCGCGCCCCGGAGGCGGGTTGGGCCTCCGCGTCGACCCTGCTGACCCTGGCCGGCGCGGCCGTACTGCTGGCCGCCTTCCTGGTCGTCCAGGGCAGGCGCCGCGAGCCGCTGATGCGGCTGGGCATCTTCCGGGTTCCGAACCTCGGCGCCGCCAACCTCGCCCAGTTCCTGCTGGCCGCGGCCTGGGTGCCGATGTGGTTCTTCCTGAACCTCTACCTCCAGCAGGTCCTCCACCTCGGCGCCTTCGCCAGCGGCGCGGCCCTGCTGCCGATGACCGTCGCCATCATGGGCATCATGATCACCCTGGCGCCCCGGCTGATCGCCCGCTTCGGCCCCAAGGCGCTGGTCGTCACCGGCATGCTCGCCCTCGGCGCCGGCCTGGCCGGGCTCTCGCAGGCCCGCCCGGACGGCAACTTCTGGACCGACGTGCTGCCCGCCTCCCTGCTCGCCGCGACCGGCATGGCGCTCGCCTTCATCCCCTCCCTCGGCACCGCGATCTCCAGCGCGCCCCCGGAGGACGGCGGCCTCGCCTCCGGCATCGTCAACACCGGCTACCAGGTGGGCTCGGCGCTCGGCCTGGCCGCGATGACCGCACTGGCCGGCGCCCGGACCCCGGACGCCACCGTCCAGGGTCTGACCTCGGGCTTCTCCGCGGCCTTCCTCGGCGCCGCGGCGATCGCGGTGGCCGGGGGCCTGCTCGCGGCGGCCACCCTGCGCACCCCGCGCCCCGGGCGCGCGGACGCCACCGGGACGAAGT
>NZ_LFVW01000878.1:0-3620 GCF_001182915.1 Kitasatospora sp. MY 5-36 | reverse complement strand
TGGGCGCACCCCGCGCAGCAGCAGCCGGGCGCCGCCCGCCGCGACGGCCAGCCGGCCCGCCGGGGTGTACAGCGCGAGCGCGCCCGCGCCGACCCACCACCAGGAGGCGGTCGGCGCCCACGGGTAGTCGCCGAGGTGGGTCAGCAGGTTCCCGGCGGCCAGCAGGGCGACCGTCCAGCGCAGGCCGACGACGGTGAACAGCGGAACCAGCAGGAGCAGCTGGAGCAGCTTGGCCCTGGTCGGCACCAGGGCGACGGTACGGGCCTCGGCGCTCTCGCCGGCGGAGCGCTCCAGGTGCCGCGCGAGCTTGCGCAGCGTCGGGTGCTGGTAGATGTCCAGCACGGCCGCGCTCGGGTAGCGGGTGCGCAGCAGGGTGGTCAGCCGGGCGGCGGCCAGGCTGCCGCCGCCGATCGCGAAGAAGTCGTCGCGCGGGCCGCCGACCCGCACGCCGAGGATCTCCGACCACTGCTCGGCCAGCCAGGCCTCGGTGCCGTACAGCTCCTCGCCGGGGCCCGTGTTCTCCAGCTCGGGCAGCGGCCAGGGCAGGGCGGCCCGGTCGACCTTGCCGGAGGTCCGGGTGGGCAGGGCCTCGACGGTCGCCAGCAGCGGCACGAGGGCGGCGGGCAGCTCGGCGCGCAGCCGCTCGACGGCCTGCTCGCGGTCGAAGCCGTCCTGGACCACCAGATAGCCGACCAGCAACTGGTTGCCGCCGCGCGCGGTCCGGACGGCGGCCGCCGCGCCCGCCACGCCGGGCAGGGCCTGCAGGGCCGCGTCGACCTCGCCGAGCTCGATCCGGCGGCCGCCCAGCTTGATCTGCTCGTCGGTGCGGCCGAGGAACAGCAGGCCGGCCGGGTCCGCCTGGACCAGGTCGCCGCTGCGGTAGGCGCGCTCCCAGCCCAGCGAGGGCAGCGGCGCGTACTTCTCGGCGTCCTTCTCCGGGTCGAGGTAGCGGGCCAGGCCCACCCCGCCGATCACCAGCTGCCCGGTGCCGCCGGCGGCGACCGGCAGGCCGGCCTCGTCCACCACGGCGAGGTCCCAGCCGTCCAGCGGCAGGCCGATCCGCACCGGGCCCTCGCCGGTCAGCAGGGCGGCGCAGGCGACCACGGTGGCCTCGGTGGGGCCGTAGGTGTTCCACAGCTCGCGGCCCTCGGTGACCAGGCGCTGCACCAGCTCGGGCGGGCAGGCCTCGCCGCCGAAGATCAGCAGCCGCACCTCGTTGAGGGCCTCGGCCGGCCACAGCGCGGCCAGGGTCGGGACGGTGGAGACCACGGTGATCTCCTGCTCGGCCAGCCAGGGGCCGAGGTCGGCGCCGCTGCGCACCTGGGAGCGGGGGACCGGCACCAGGCAGGCGCCGTGCCGCCAGGCCAGCCACATCTCCTCGCAGGAGGCGTCGAAGGCCACCGAGAGGCCGGCCATCACCCGGTCGCCGGGGCCGATCGGCTCCTCCTGGAGGAAGAGCGCGGCCTCGGCGTCCACGAAGGCGGCGGCGTTGTGGTGGGTGACGGCCACGCCCTTCGGCTTGCCGGTCGACCCGGAGGTGAAGATGATCCAGGCGTCGTCGGCGGGGGTGGGGCGGCGCTCCAGGGCGGGAGCGCGTTCGCCGGTGGTCGCCAGGCCGCGTTCGGCGCCGAGCACGGCGGCGACGGCGGCCTCGCCGAAGACCAGTTCGGCGCGCTCGTCCGGGTCCTCGGCGTCCACCGGGACGTAGGCGGCCCCGGCGGCGAGCACCGCGAGGATCGAGACGTACAGGTCGTTGGTGCCGGAGGGCACGCGCACGCCGACCCGGTCGCCCGGGCCGATCCCGGCGGCGGCCAGTCGGCGGCGCAGCTGTTCGACCTCGGCGGCCAGCGCGCGGTAGCTGAGCACGGTGCGCCCGTCGTCCAGGGCGGGCTCGTCGGGGTGGGCGGACATGGTGGCGTCCAGCACGTCGACCAGGGTGCGCGGGGCGGCGGCCGGGCGGCCGGGGAACAGGGCGAGGGCCGGCTCGGCCTGCGGTACCGGTTCCTGGGCGGGCTCGGCGTGGGGCGTGGACCCCTGGACGGGTTCGGCGTGGGGCGTCGGATCCTGCGGTGGCGTGGGGTACTGCTCCGGGTGGCTCGGTTCAGCTGTCATGGCAGCCGTGCGCTCCTCGTCCTCGCCCCGTTCCGACCGATGCCCGGCCCCTGGGGCGGTGGGGGCACCGCCTGATCGGGTGACCCCACTCCGGGGCCGGAGCGGACAACCCGACCGATGGTAGCCCCGGTGCGGCGACCCGGCAGGAGCGGACGCACGGCCCAACTGGCGCCGGAGTGGCTGAATCTGACGCTTCGTCAGTCAATAACTGAGCCCCGTTGGAACCCATGTGACGAGGTGTCAGTGGACTTGACGGACCGTCAGGTCGATTCTTCGACCGTGATCCACGCCACAGCGATTGCTGCTCCCTTCGGGTGGCGGGCCGTCGGCGGGCCGGGTTTCGCGCTCCGGTCCCCTCGGTCCGGTCCCGGCCCGCCGTACGGCCCGGCGGTCAGCGGAACCGGTGCAGGTTCTCGCCGAGGAAGGCCTCCAGGGTGCGCGGAGCGCGTCCGGCGAGGCGGAGGAAGGTGTCGTCCGGCGTCTCCTTGCGGACCACCGCGAGCTGCTGGATCTCCACCACGTGGGTGGCCAGCCAGTCCGGCATCCCGGCCCGCCCGACCAGGTGGGCGTGCAGCTCGGACGGGCCCAGGTCGAGGTAGCGGACCGGCCGGCCGAGCAGCTCGCCCAGCAGCGCGGTGAGCTCCGGGTAGCTGTAGGCCCGCCCGCCGGTGAGCGGATAGGTGCCACCGGCGAGCTCGGGGCGGGTGAGCACCTCGGCCGCCGCGTCCCCGATGTCCCGGGCGTCCACGTAGTTGCAGCGCGCCTGTCCCAGCGCGCCGTGCACCATCCCGGCGGCGGCGATGCCGGGCGCCAGGAGCAGCAGCTTCTGCATGAACGCGTACGGCCGCAGGACGGTGGTGGTGATGCCGGAGGAGCGCAGCCGCTCCTCGATCAGGTGGTGGCCGCGGGAGACGGCCACGGGGGAGTCCGGCTCGGCGGCGGGCGCGGAGACCTTGACGATGTGCTCCACGCCGCAGTCGACCGCCGCCTCGATCGCGTTCAGCTCGTACCGGACCTGCTGCGGGCCGTTGGCCATGGTGAGGAAGAGCTGGTGCGCGCCGCGGAAGGCCGCGCGCAGGGAGGCCGGGTCGGCGGCGTCCGCCGGGAGGGTGGCCGTGCGGGCGAGGGTGCGCTCGTCGAGTGCGGCGGCCAGTCGGGCGGGCTCGCGGCTGAGGGCGCGGCTCGGCGCGCCGAGGGCGGCGAGGCTGCGGAGGGTGGCGCCGCCGGTGGCGCCACCGGCGCCCATGATGACGATCATGATGTCTGCCTTTCGGGGAGGGGTGCGGTGGGGAGTCGGTGCTGTGCCGTGCGGGCCGGGCGGCTGCCGCGCCAGTGCCAGGTGGTGATGGTGGCGGCGATCGCCGAGGAGACCGGCAGGTCGATGGGGAGCCGGTGCGGCCACGGGCTGTCGGCCAGCCGGGGGACCTGCGGCAGCCAGTGGGCGGCGGCGAGGCCGACGGCCAGGCCGAGCGCGGCTCCGGCCAGGCCGAGGGCGGCGGCCGCGAGGG
>NZ_LFVW01000877.1:0-3626 GCF_001182915.1 Kitasatospora sp. MY 5-36 | reverse complement strand
CGCTCCGTTTTCCGGAGTTTCATTCATCCGATTTCCCGAACTGGCCGGGTCCGCTTTTCGCGACGTCCACCACATTACCGCATTCCGAGTGTCACTCGAAATTCACACTCACCCGTAGACGGCAATGCCGACGAACCCATTTTCATGGGAATCAGAGTGGGAGTGGGTCTTGCTGAGTGGGGTGGCCGCTCCAGCGACTCGTTCAACACTAGGCCACCTGGACGACATCGTCAAACGTCGAGGGCCGGATCTGTCCAGATCCGGCCCTCGGGGCTCGAAGCCGCAGCTCAGAGCAGGTGTGCTTTCAGCCAAGCCTCAACCGGCAGCCTCCACCGGCCCGGCCGTCGACCGGCGGTCAGCCGGCGGCGACCAGCTCCGCCGCCGCCAGGTTCCGCTTGCCGCGCCGCAGCACCAGCCAGCGGCCGTGCAGCAGGTCGGCCTCGGTCGGCACCGCCTCCTCGTCCGTCACCTTGACGTTGTTGAGGTAGGCACCGCCCTCCTTGATCGTCCGGCGGGCGGCCGAACGGCTGGGCGACAGCCCGACGGCGACCAGCAGGTCGACCACCGTCTGCAGTTCGGACACCTCGGCCTTCGGGACCTCGGCCAGGGCGGCGGCCAGGGTCGGGGCCTCCAGGTCGGCGAGGTCGCCCTGGCCGAACAGCGCCTTGGACGCGGCGACCGCGCGCTCGTACTGCTCCGCGCCGTGCACCAGCGTGGTGAGCTCCTCGGCGAGGGCACGCTGGGCGAGGCGGGCGGCCGGGCGCTCGATGGTGTCGCGCTCCAGCTCCTCGACCTCCTCCTTCGAACGGAAGCTGAAGATCCGCAGGAAGGTGGGGACGTCCCGGTCGTCCGCGTTCAGCCAGAACTGGTAGAAGGCGTACGGGGTGGTCAGCTCGGGGTCGAGCCAGACCGTGCCGGACTCGGTCTTGCCGAACTTGGTGCCGTCGGCCTTGACGATCAGCGGCGTGGCCAGCGCGTGGACGGACTTGCCGTCGGCCTTGCGGATCAGGTCCGTGCCGGCGGTCAGGTTGCCCCACTGGTCGCTGCCGCCGGTCTGCAGGGCGCAGCCGTAGCGGCGGTTCAGCTCCAGGTAGTCCATGCCCTGGAGGATCTGGTAGCTGAACTCGGTGTAGCTGATGCCCGCGTCGGAGTTGAGCCGTCGGGCGACGGCCTCCTTGGCGATCATGTTGTTGACCCGGAAGTACTTGCCCACGTCACGCAGCAGGCTGATCGCCGACATCCCGGACGTCCAGTCCAGGTTGTTGACCATGCGCGCCGCGTACGGGCCCTCGAAGTCGAGGAAGCGCGAGATCTGGCCGCGCAGGCGTTCGACCCAGCCGGCCACCGTCTCGGGGTCGTTGAGCACGCGCTCGGCGGTGGGCTTCGGGTCGCCGATCAGGCCCGTGGCGCCGCCGACCAGCCCGAGCGGGAGGTTCCCCGCCTGCTGGATGCGGCGCATGGTGAGGATCTGCACCAGGTTGCCGAGGTGCAGGCTGGGGGCCGTCGGGTCGAAGCCGCAATAGAACGTGACCGGGCCGTCCGCGAACGCCTTGCGCAGTGCGTCCTCGTCAGTGGAAAGGGCGATCAGCCCGCGCCACTGCAGCTCGTCGACGATGTCCGTCACGGTCACGCTTCTCCTTCGATCGGGCGTCCGACCAGTGCTGGCCCGGTTCGGTCGGGCTCCGGGTCGGTACGACTCCAGCCTGATAGAGCCTACGCGGTTCCGGCCAGCGAGTTTCCCCGAGGCACCCCTCCCGGTCGGCCGGTCCGCCGTCCCGGGCCCCTCCCCGATACCGGAAATTCCGTTGTTCGACGGCTACGGGCCCATTCAGAGTGGTTCCACCGCCGTGCGGCGGCAGTGACGTGTGTGGAGACGGTCGTGCCGCCGTGGCACGCCCGCGGGAAGGGTGTGCCGAGTGCGCAACACGCTGGTTCTGAACGCGAGCTACGAGCCCCTGACGACGGTGTCGCTCCAGCGCGCCGTCGTCCTGGTGCTCCAGGACAAGGCCGTGGTGGAGCAGGCGCATCCGCTGCGCTCGATCCGGGGGACGGGCATTGCCGTCCCGGTGCCACGGGTGATCAGACTGCAACGGTACGTACGGGTGCCGTTCCGACAACAGGCTCCGTGGTCGCGGCGCGGCGTCCTGGCGCGGGACCGGCACCTGTGCGCGTACTGCGGCCGGCGGGCCACCACGGTGGACCACCTCCAGCCCAGGTCGCGCGGTGGTGCCGACAGCTGGATGAACACCGTGGCCGCGTGCGCGGAGGACAACCAGCACAAGGCGGACCGCACGCCGGAGCAGGCCGGGATGAAGCTGCTGCGCCGCCCGTTCGAGCCGACGCCGCAGGCCAGCCTGATGCTGGCGCTCGGTCTGCGCGGCTCGGAGGTCCGGGACCTCGCCGACTGGCTGCCGGCCGTACCGGGCCGGCCCGTCTCCGCGGCGTAAGGCGGCGCGAGGAGGCGCAAGGAGGCCGGAAACCCGGGCGGAGGGCCTCAGTCCTTCGCCCGGTACCCCGCCGCCGTGCCGTAGTTCGTCGAGTGCTCGGGCACCACGACCACCTGCCCGCCGCCGATGAGCACCCGTCCGGAGATCAGCAGCGAGCCGGTGCCGGCCGGGAAGTTGCCCCCGGTCGCCTCCCGGCCGCCCGCCAGCGGGAACCGGCTGAGGCGGGCGGGCTGGTCGCGGCGTTCGTCGGCGGCGAGCACCAGCGACCCGCCGTCGATGCCGACCGCCCGGACGGCGCCCTTGGCGGCGGTCGGCGTCTTCCAGCGCTGCTTGCCGGTGTCCAGGTCGTAGCCGACCGCGGCCACCGGCCCGCCGCCGTTCGGCGGGGCCAGGGTGGTGACCATCGTGCGGCCCTCGAAGTACACCTCGGGAGTGGCCGAAAACGTACCGTGGGCGACGTCCAGTCGGCCGCCGTCGACGGCCACCGGGATCTCGGCGGCCGGGTCGCCGCCCGCGCCCCAGGCGAACACCCGGTCGTCCTCGGGCTTCCCGCCGGTGGTGAGGACCACGGACGGCTCGGCCGACAGCACGGTCACCGTCTTCGGCTGGTTGTTCAGGCCCCGCCACCAGCCGACCTTGCCGTCCGCGGTGTTCAGCGCGACGGCCTGGTCGGCGGGGGTCGAGTCGGCGCAGGAGGAGGCGACGAGCACGGTCTTGCCGCTGACGCCGCCGGACAGGGTGCAGAACTTGCCCTGCCCGGTGTACTGCCAGACGTCCTTCCCGTCGGCGGACTCCCAGGCCAGCACCCGGTCGTCGCCGACGGCGATCACCTTGTCCTCGGTGACGCCGACCCGGGCCGAGTAGGCGCCCTTGGCGTCCGAGAGGCTCTTGGTCCAGACGGTCTTGCCGGTCTTGGTGTCCACGGCGGCCACCAGCGTGCAGGGGCTCTTCGGATCGGCCTGCGGACGGAACAGGGCCGCGCCCAGGCCCGCCGGGTTCACCCCCGCCGACAGCCCGCACGGGACGGCCCCGGCGGCCGGCGGCTCCACCGACCAGGTCGCCTTGCCGCCCGCCCGGTCGTACGCGTGCACCCCGGAGCCGTCGGCCCGGACCACCGCGTCGGCCAGCAGCCAGCCGCCGATCAGCGTGTCGTCGCCCCCGGACGGACCGGCCGCGGCC
>NZ_LFVW01000876.1:0-3666 GCF_001182915.1 Kitasatospora sp. MY 5-36 | reverse complement strand
GGCGGGACGGCCGGCGCCGGGGGGACCGGGGGTACGGGCGGGGCCGGGGGCAGCGGGGCGGCGGCGGAGCCGATCACCGGGAGGTCCGGCAGGGTCGGCTCGTAGTCCTCGTCCTCCTCCGGGGCCGGCCGGACGGCCGCGCGCGGAGCGATCACCGGCAGGTCGAACGCGGTGGGGGTCTCCTCGGCCGCCTCGAGGGCGGCGGCCGGCGGGTCGATCGGCAGCACGGCGACGGTGATGTTGTCGTGGCCGCCGGCCGCGACCGCGAACTTCACCAGGGTCTGCGCCGTGGCGAGCGGTTCGGTGCGGGCGTCCGGGCGCACGTAGTACGCCAGGTCGGTGGCCGCCTCGGCGTAGTTCCACAGCCCGTCGGTGCAGATCAGCACCACCCCGGGGACGTGCGGGGTGAAGTCGAGGGTGTGCGGCACGACCTCCTCGGCGTCGGCGCCGAGCCAGCCGGTGATCGCGTGCGCGCGGGGGTCGGCGTAGGCCTCGGCCTCGCTCATCAGCCCGGCCTCGACCATCCGGGCCGCCCAGGAGTCGTCCTGGGTGAGCCGGAAGGGCTCGGCGGCGGCGCGGTCGTCCGGGATCCAGTACGCCCGGGTGTCGCCGACCCACCCGATGGTGACCCGGCCGCCCGCGGCTATCGCGCTGACGAAGGTGCAGGCGGGCGCGTTGAGGTCGGGCCGGGTGGGGCCGGCGCCGTCGGTGGCGAGGCCGGCGACCGCGTCGGCGGCGTCGGCGACGGCCTGGCGCATCGCCGAGTTCGGGTCCCGGCCGGCCTCCAGGGCGGTCAGCAGCGACTCGGAGGCGGCGTCCACGGCGGTCTCCGAGGCCTCGTCCGGGCGGTCGGAGGAGGAGACGCCGTCGCACACCACGGCGACCACGACCGGCTCGCCGCCGGGCAGCGAGGTCGCGGCGACGGTGAAGGAGTCCTCGTTGCGGTGGTGGCGCACGCCGCGGTCGCTGACCCCGGCGACGCCCCCGAGCGCCTTCTCCATGTGGTCGCGCGGGCGCGGCTGGGCGCTGCCGCAGCCCTCGCAGTAGCCGTCCGGGGCGACCTGCGGCTGCCCGCAGTGCACGCAGACCTGCCCGCGCGGCGACGGTACGGCCTCGCCGCGGGCGGCGGCCCAGCTCGTGGGCATCGAGCCGGGGGCCGCCCGGCCGTCCCGGCCGGTCCCGCAGGAGCCGCAGTAGGCGTCCTCCTGGTCCATCGGCTCCGAACAGCTCGGGCACTCGGTCTGCTGCGGCATCTGCTACACCCACGTCCTGGGACGGGCACGGTTGGCCCGTTCCACCATCTCGATCCTGGTCTCCGCCCGGTCGGCCAACCGGGCGAGTACCCGGTAGGACTGTTCCAGGGCGAAGCGCAGTTCCCGCTCCTGTGCGGGACGTCCCAGTACCACCAGGTCGGTGGTGCGCCGGCCGGCGGCCTCCTCGGCGCCGACCCAGCCGAGGGCCGTGTCGAGCACCTCGACGGCGAGCTCCTCGCGGCGGCGGGCGTCCAGCCGCAGCGCGGTCAGCTGGGCGGAGCTCGCGCCGAGGTCGGCGGCCAGGTCGTCGGTGGTCCGGCGCTCGCGCAGCCGGGCCCGGACGGCGGCGATCCGGGCGGCGGTGTAGTGGCTGGAGGTGGCCGGGACGGTCTCCAGGACGCGGACCGCGGCGGTCCGGTCCTCCTCGGCCAGCCGGACCCGGGCCAGCCCGAAGGCGGCGCTCAGGTAGGCGTGGTCGGTGGCCCACACCAGCCGGTAGAACTCGGCCGCGTCGCCGCCGTCGCCGAGCAGCTCGGCGCAGATGGCGAGGGCCAGCTTGGGGGCGGCCTCGCCGGGGAAGGCGTCGTAGACCGCGTCGAAGGCCTCCGCGGCGGCCCGCAGGGCGGTGGAGGAGCCGTCGACGAGGGCGGTCAGCCCGCGGTACCAGACCACCCGCCAGTCGTCCGGCTGGTCCCGCTCCAGCTCGGTGAGGCGGTTCACCGCGTCGTCGTGGCGGCCGAGTTCGAGCAGGGCGCGCAGTTCGCGCAGCCGGCTCTCGACCGAGACGGCGGGCGCGGCGGCCAGTGCGGCGAGCGTCTCCTCGGGGTCGGGGGTGACCAGGACGGCGAGGAAGCCGGCGTTCGGGTCGCCGGGGTCGACCCGGGGGACGGGCAGCGCGAGGGCGGCGGCGGCCGGGTCCAGGGGGGCCACCCGGAGCTGCCCGGCCTGTTCGGTGGGCAGGACCAACTCGGTGTCCACGACGCGCAGTTCGGGGCCGAACAGGGTGGAGGGCGCGGGCCGGGGCCGGTCGTCCTGGAGGGCCAGGACCTCCCGCAGCACGCCGGTGAGCTGGTCGGCCATCTCCTCGGCGGAGGCGAAGCGGCGGGCCGGGTCCGGGTCGGTGGCGCGGACCAGGAAGCGGTAGTACGACTCGTACCTGGCGAAGACCTCGACCTGTTCCGGGCCGGGCAGCGAGTCGCGGTAGGTGCCGCTGTAGCCCTGGAAGTCGAAGGTGAGCACCGCGAGGGTGCGGGCCACGGTGTACAGGTCGGAGGCGACGGAGGGGCCGTCGGTGGCGATCTCCGGGGCCTGGTAGCCGATGGTGCCGTAGATCGGGCCGTCGTCGTCGAAGCGGCGGACCGCGCCCATGTCTATGACCTTGAGCGTGTCGCCGCTCTGGATCACGTTGTCGATCTTGAAGTCGCAGTACACCAGGCCCCGGCCGTGCAGGTAGCCCAGGGCCGGCAGTGCCTCCAGCGCGTACGCGATCCCCTGCTCGACGGGCAGCGGTTCGCGCCGGCCGTCCGCGGTGCGGCGCTCGTTGGCGATGTCCTTGAGCGACTTCCCGCCGACGTACTCCATCACGATGTAGCCGTCGGTGGAGCCGGTGCGCAGGTCCGGGTGCTCGGCGAAGTTGATGATCCGGACGATGTTCGGGTGGTCCACCTCGGCCAGGAAGCGCCGCTCGGCGACGGCCGCCGCGAGCGCGTCCTCGTCCCCGGTGTCCAGCAGGCCCTTGAGCACCACCCACTTGTCGTGGACCCGCCGGTCCACCGCCAGGTAGATCCAGCCGAGCCCGCCGTGCGCCAGGCAGCCCACCACCTCGTACTGCCCGCCGACCAGGTCGCCGCGGCGCAGCTTGGGCGTGAACGAGTACGGCGTGCCGCACTTGGTGCAGAAGCCGTCCGGGCGGCCGGGGCGGCCGTTCTTCTCCCGGCCCACCGGGGTCTCGCACTTGGAGCAGAACCGCTTGCGCTCGGGCACCTCGGGGTTGGCCAGCACCGCCTGGGACGGGTCGGCCGCCTCGACGGTCGGCACGGTGACCAGGCCGGCGCCCAGCCGGTTGCGGGTGCCGGCGGTGGAGCCGCCCCGGGTGGAGCGGACCGAGAGGGAGCGGCTGCTGCCGGTGCGGGTCGAGCGGTGCGAGCGGGAGCGGCCGGACATCGAGCGGGCCGAGCCGGTGCGGACCGACAGCGAGCGGGCGGAGCCGTCGTGGCCGGAGCCCCTGCCGCCGGAGCCGCTGTGGCCGACCCGGGCGGAGGGGACGTAGGGCTGGGTGACGCCGGTGTCGCCGGTGGGCGGGGTCAGGCCGCACTCGTCGCAGTAGCCGTCCGGGTCGATGGTGCCGGAGCAGTCGCGCGGGCAGGGCGCGCCGGGGCCGACGGCCGCCGGTGCCCCCGCCGCCGGTGCCCCC
>NZ_LFVW01000875.1:0-3667 GCF_001182915.1 Kitasatospora sp. MY 5-36 | reverse complement strand
GGCTTCGGGCGCGGTGGCTTCGGGGACGGAGGCTTCGGGGGCGGAGACGGTGGCCGGTTCCGCCGGAGTCGTCACGGCTCCGACCGGGGTGGGCTCGGCGGCCGGTTCGGGGATCCGCTCCGTGGCCGACTGCGGGCCTGGCTCTGACTTCGGTTCCGGGTTCGGTGCCGGGTCCGGTTCCGGGTTCGATTGCTCGGCCGGCTCCGGGCTCGGCCCCGCCCCGGGTTCCGGGTGGAGGCGGAGGTGGCCGGAGCGGCCCGAGCCGGCCGGCAGGACGACCCGCGGCGCCGGCTGCTCGACCACCCGGTCCGCCAACTCGTGCAACAGGATCCCGTGGCGGTAGGCGAGTTCGCCGATCTCGGTGCGGGCGATGCCGGCCACCGCGAGGCCCACGCTGCCGTCCCGTCGGACGTCCGCGCCCTGGCTGACCAGCAGGTCCGCCAGCCGTGCCATCTGCGGCCCCCGGACGGCCACTTCGGGGCTGAGCCTGGTCCGCCGGAACTCCGCTACCGGCTGGTCGGCCACCAGTCGGCCGCGGTCCAGGGTGACCACCCGGTCCGCGAGCTGCGAGGCCTCCTGCGGCGTGCGGGTGGTCACCAGGACCGTTCCGCCGGCGGCTCCGAAGGAGCGCAGGAAGGAGTGGAACCACTCGACGTTGCGCGGTGACAGGCCGTCGGCGGGCCCGTCCAGCAGCAGCGCGCCGGGATCGCCGAGCAGGGCGGCGGCCAGGGCCAGGCGGCGGTGCATGCCGGGCGAGAAGGTGCGCAGCCGCTGCCCGGCGACGGCGGCCAGCCGGGTCTGCTCCAGCAGTTCGTCGGCCCGCCGGGCCGGGACGCCGACGGCTGCGGCGAGCATCCGCAGGTGGCTGCGCGCCTTGCGGCCCGGATGTCCGGCCACCGCGGCCTCCCCGGTGCCGGGCAGCAGCACCCCCACCTCGCGCTCGGGGTGGCGCAGCCGACGGTAGCGGCGGCCGTCGAAGAGCGTGACGCCCTGGCCGCGTTCGAGTTCGAGCATCAGCCGCAGGGCGGTGGACTTGCCCGCCCCCTCGGCGCCGAGCAGCGCGGTCACCGTGCCGGGCCGGGCGTCGAAGGTCAGGTCGAGCACTGCGGGCGGAGCGCCCTTGCGGTAGACCTTGGTCAGTCCGGTGATCTGGATCATCGCTGGCTGCTCCCGTGCCCTCGGCCGAGCTGTTCGACGCGGAGCACCCCTGACGGGCGGGCATGCACCCGCGCGGCTCCGCGCCAGCACATTAGGGGGCGGCGACGGCTATTCCGGGCATTACGGGAACGGCACGGGCCCACCGGCTGCCCACCTCACCCGATCAGGGGACAATCCGATCCTGCGATTCACGGTCGACCGGTCCGTTCCGGGTCCCGGCAGAGTCGGTTGCTTCGGCGGCTCCGGTGGCTTCGGTGGTGCCGGTGATGTCGGCGGCTCCGGTGGTGCCGGACGGGCGGGGCTCCGTGTCCGATGAGGGGTGCGGCTCCTACAGGGAAGGCCAGGGCGGTGGCGGGAGCTGCTCACCGCCGCACTCCGCGTGGAAGTCGTCGACAGCGGCCTGGCCCTCGACCACGATCTCGCCCAACCGCTCCCGCTCGGCGGCCAGCCGTTCCTCGACGGCGGCGATCGACTCGGGCGCCGCGTGCTCGGCCTGCAGCTCGGCCAGTTCCTTCTCCGTTGCGGTGGTGGTCCTGTCCAGGCTCCGGTAGTCCGCCGCCAGCCCCTCGATGAGGATTCGCTGGTTGGCGCAGTCCTTGATGGCCATCGCGGGACTCCCTGGGCCGGAGGCCTCCGGCCCGGGCGGTCGGAGCGTCCACCGACACTCTGCGCCGACGCCCCCGGGTCTGCAGCCAGGCCAGGCCATTCGGCTGCCCGGTACCGCGCAACGGCGGGTCGGTACCGGGTCCGGGCGGGCTGGGCAGAGGGCTTGGCGGAGGGCTGGGGACAGGACCGGGCACAGGGCCCGCGGGGGTCAGGACTCCGGGCGGAGCATGGGCGGGTTGAGGACGGTCGCACCGCCGGCGGTGAACAGCTGGGCCGGGCGACCGCCCTGACGGGTCGTCGTGCCGCCTGAGGGCAGCAGGAAGCCGGGGGTGCCGGTGACCTTGCGGTGGAAGTTCCGCGGGTCCAGCACCACGCCCCAGACCGCCTCGTAGACCCGGCGCAGCTCGCCGACGGTGAACTCGGTCGGGCAGAAGGCGGTGGCGAGGGAGGAGTACTCGATCTTGGAGCGGGCGCGTTCCACACCGTCGGCGAGGATCAGGCCGTGGTCGAAGGCGAGCGGGACACCGTCGGCCGGGTTCTCCCCGAGGAGTTCGCCGACCGGGGCCCAGCGGGCGCCGCTGGCGTCGCCGCCGGCCCGGGGCGTCGGCAGGTCGGGGGCGAGCACCAGGTAGGCGACGCTGACCACGCGCATCCGGGGGTCGCGCTGCGGGTGGCCGTAGGTGGCGAGCTGCTCGAGGTGGGCGCCGGCCGCACCGGGGCCGACCGCGTCCTGGCCGGGGGCGGTGTGGGCGCGCAGGCCGGTCTCCTCGGCCAGCTCACGGGAGGCGGCCTCAGCCAGGCCCTCGTCCGGGCGGACGAAGCCGCCGGGCAGCGCCCAGTACCCCTGGAACGGCGGCTCGCCTCGTCTGACCAGCAGGGCGCAGAGCGAGTGGTCGCGCACCGTCAGCACCACGAGGTCAACCGTGACAGCGAACGGAGGAAAGGCCGACGGATCGTAGCGCGACATGGCGACGATCATAGTCGTCTCTCTGACGATAAGCACAGGCCCGTGCGTGGCCGCTCCTGGCCGGTGGCCCCCGCCCGGCCCGGCGCGGTTCGTGTACGGGCCGCGCCGGGCCGGGAGCGGACGGGACCGGTGCCGGTGACCCGGTGTCACCGACACCGGGCCCGGACGGGCGGTGGCGGGCGGCGGCGGGCTCAGCGGGCGACGAGTTGCAGGTCCTCGGACGCCTCCTCCACCATCGCCACGCCGATCCGGCTCACCCGGACGGAGAAGGGCTCGCCCGCCACCCGCAGACCGGTCAGCTCCAGCTCGCCGAGCGGTGCGGTGCTGGCCGGGCGGACCAGCACCCGGCCGCCCGGGACGTCGGGCCGGACCCCGGCGAGGGCGAACACCGCGTGCACGGCACCGGCTGCGGAGACCGCCGCCGGGCGGCAGGCGGCCGGGTGCGGCACCGGCGGGCAGCCGGGGGGGCGCTGCTCCCCCGCGTACATCTCCGGCAGGCGCCCCTCGAAGTGGGCGCTCGCGGCGAGCAGGCCCTCCAGCAGGGTGCCGGCCTCGTTCTCGTGACCGGCCTCGGCCAGGCCGGCGACCGCCAGCGCCGTCTCGTGGACCCGCACCGCGCCGCCGCGGTGGCCCAGCGGGTTGAAGCGGAGGGACTTGGCGCTCAGAGTGCGCAGGCCCCAGCCGCTGTCCAGCTCCGGCGCGACCAAGCGCTGGGCGAGCAGCCGGGTCTGCTCGCGGTCCAGCAGGCTCTCGTGCCGACCGCCGTCGACGGCGAGCCCGGTGTCCAGCAGGTGCACCAGGGAGGAGGCGACGGCGGGCAGCGGCTGGCCGCCCGGGGCCAGCCCGGCCGCAGGGCGGCCGCCGGAGAGGTCGTCGACCCAGAACCGCTCGCGGAAGCGCCGGCGCAGCCCGGCGGCCCAGCCGCGCCAGTCCTCG
>NZ_LFVW01000874.1:0-3670 GCF_001182915.1 Kitasatospora sp. MY 5-36 | reverse complement strand
GCACCCTGCCCGTCCCGGAGGTCGGCGCGATCCTGCCCGGCATCGCCCACCCGCGGCTGCTGGCCGGCGTCGCCGGGCTCGCCCGCACGGCCGCCGACCTGCTGGACCGGGTCGCCCGGTTCGTCCCGCAGCCGGAGGCCGAGCGCCCCGGCAAGGCGAAGAACGCCGAGTGGCGGCCCGACCACGGCCGCGACCACGAACTGCGCGACGCCGTGCGCGCCGTGCTGCCCGAGATCGGCGGCTTCGGCAACAACTGGGGCTCCGAGGAGCGCTGCCGGGTGCTCAACAACCTGCGCGCCGTCACCGCCGTGCTGGCCGCCCCGCCCGCCGCCGAGGGCGAGGGCTGGACCAGCCCCGCCACCGTCACCCTGCACAACGGCAGCGTCAGTTACGGCTGGCTCCAACTGCTCGGCCGGATCCACGCGCTGGCCTACGCGGTGGCCTCGCCGTTCACCGAGTCCGCCCACCGCTCCTCGCTGGTCCTGCTGCTCGGTGAGCTCACCAGGGGCCCGTTGGCCGACCGCGGCGCCACCCTGCGCGAGATCGTCCTCGCCGAGCAGGTGCCGGCGGCCCCGAACGCCACCGGCCCCCGGCCGGTCACGCCCCGCGAGGGCGAGGTGCTGCGGCACGGCGGGCGCACCGTCGTCATCATCGGCCACCAGCGACAGGTCGCCGACGGCTGGGTGCACTGGCTCGCCGTCGACCACGACCCGAGCGGGGAGTTCGGCCCCGTCGCGCACTTCACCACCCTCGAGGAGCGCGGCACCGAGGAACTGGTCGACGCCGCCTGGGTCGCCAAGTTCTGGAGGGTCGCCGCGCTGCACGGATCCGTCCCCCGGGACGCGGCCAGGGCGGAGGCCTTCAACGAGCTCACCGGCATCGGCACCGCCCGCTCCGCCCTGCTGCTCAGCCCGCCGTCCGGCCTGCTGTACTGGACGGACATCTCCGCGCCCACCGAACTCGGCCTCAAGGCCGCCGAGTTCAAGGCCGCCCGGGCCTGGCTGCGCGGGCACGACCACAACGGCCTCGCCGCCGTCTGGGGCGCCCTGCTGCCCGCCGACCCGAAGACCTTGTGGACCGAGGGCCCCGACATCGCCGCCGGCGCCGAGGAGTGGATCCGGCGCTTCGGACGGCTCGTCACCCTCCCCGAGGAGGCCCTGGCCACCGTCCAGGGCGTGTCCATCGACACCGTCGAGGCGGTGCTCAACCCCGCCCACACCCCGTGGCTGGCCGGCCGCACCGGCTTCCGGTTCACCGAGGTGGACGGGGTCGGCCAGCGGCTGACGCCCGAGGACGAGTCCGCCGTCCCCGAGACCGGCGCCCTCGGCTCCACCATCGCCGCGCTGCGCTGGCTCGCCTACCACCTGCCCGCCGACAGCCCGCTGCGCCCGCTGCTGCCCACCGCCGCCGCCGCGCTGCGCGACCGCCTCGCCGACCCGGAGCTGCTGCTCGACCTCGACCTGGTGCGGACCGTCAAGGGCGCCTCGCTGGCCGCCGTCCTGCGCACCCACTTCGGCCTGCCCGCCGAGGGCGGGGCCGACCGGGACGGCCTGGTCCACTGCGGCCCGGCGCTCGTCCTGACGCCGTACCACGAGGACTACGAGCGGATCTGGCTGCGCCCGGCCGCCCTCACCGGCCCGGACGACCCACTGCTCGAACTGCTCGACGGGCTCTCCAGCAGCTACTGGTTCTCCGCCGAGCGGGGCGCCATCGAAGCCGTGCTGCGCGGCGAGCCGGAGCAACTGGCCGCCTCCGCCGCCTCGGTGCCGGCCCCCGGCGAGGGCCCGGCCTGGCTGCAGAACCCGCTGCTGTCCGTCCCCGAGCTGGTCGCCGAGGTGTCCCGCACCCACGGCCTGGGCGAGGACGCGGCCACGCTCTACCTCCAACTGCTCGCCCTGCCCGACCCGACCGACCGCAACGCCGCCCGCTGGACGGGCTGGAAGCCCGCCCGGCTGAAGAAGGCCCGCGCCGAACTCGCCGCCAGCGGCCTGGTGCTGGAGGCCAAGCGCTCCCGGGCCGGCCGCGGCCTCTTCCTGCCCGGCGGCTGGCAGGAGGCCAAGTCGCCCGCCCTGCCCGCCGAGACGTGGAAGGCCGCCCTCTACGAACTGCCCACCCACCGGCCCGCGCTGGTCCCCCTGCCCGTCCCCGAGCTGTTCGCCCGGGCCTGGCAGCGGACCGTCGACGGCGACGCCCCCGGATACGAAGAGCTCCAGACCGGCAAGCGCAGGAAGGCCCGCCGATGACCGCCACCGAGACCACCAAGGGCGCCGCCGCCCCCGCCGCGGCCGACCGGCAGACCGTCCCGCCCGAGGAGAAGTACGCCGCCGAACTGGAGTTCCTGGCCGCCCACGACAGCGGCCCGCGCCCGCCCGGCTGGCTCCTGACCCCGCGCGCCGTGGTCACCTTCGTGATGGGCAGCGGCGGCGAGAAGCTCAAGGCCGGGCGCAAGGGCCTGGTCATCGAGCCGAAGTTCGTCGGCGAGCGCGCCCTGGTCGAACGCTGCGTCGTCACCCTCGCCGGGGAGCGCGGCCTGCTGCTCGTCGGCGAGCCCGGCACCGCCAAGTCCATGCTCTCCGAGCTGCTCGCCGCCGCCGTCTGCGGCAGCAGCGCGCTCACCGTCCAGGGCACCGCCGGCACCACCGAGGACCAGCTCAAGTACGGCTGGAACTACGCCCTGCTGCTCGCCAAGGGGCCCAGCCGGGAGGCCCTCGTGCCCTCGCCGGTGCTCACCGCGATGACCACCGGCGCGGTCGCCCGGGTCGAGGAGGTCACCCGCTGCCTGCCCGAGGTGCAGGACGCGCTGGTCTCGCTGCTCTCGGAGCGGCGCATCGCCGTCCCCGAACTGGCCGGCACCCCGGACGGCCAACTGCACGCCGCGGCCGGCTTCACCCTGATCGCCACCGCCAACCTGCGGGACAAGGGCGTCAGCGAGATGTCCGCGGCGCTCAAGCGGCGGTTCAACTTCGAGACGGTCGGCCCGATCGGCAGCCTCGCCGCCGAGGTCGACCTGGTCCGCCGCCAGTCCACCGCCGCCGTGGCCCGGGCCGGCGCCGCCTACGCGGTGGACGACGCCGTCCTGGAGGCCCTGGTCACGGCCTTCCGGGACTTGCGCAGCGGCCGGTCCACCGAAGGCTGGGACGTCGAACGCCCGTCCACCGTGATGAGCACCGCCGAGGCGGTCTCCGTCGCCACCGCGCTCGGCGTCAGCGCCGCCTACCTGCCCGACGGCGGGGACCTGCTCGGCCGGCTGCCCGGCCAGCTCCTCGGCGTGGTCCGCAAGGACGAGCCGTCCGACGCGGCCCGGCTGCTCGGCTACTGGGACGGCCCGGTCCGCCGTCGCGCCGAGCAGGGCGCCGCCACCTGGCGCACCCTGTGGGACCTCCGTCCGGCGCTGGAGGCCTGATCCGATGAGCAGCGCGGAGACCACCCGCCCGGACGACGCGGACCAGGCGGAGCACCCGGACCAGGCGGTCCGGGCCGAGGCCGACCGGCTGGCCGCGGCCGGCACCGGTCGCCCCGGCCCCTACCTGATCGGCGTGCGCCACCACGCGCCGTCCCTCAGCGCGGTGGTCCCCGCGCTGCTCGACGCCGCCCGGCCGGACGTCGTCCTGGTCGAGCTGCCCGCCGAGTTCCAGCCCTGGCTCGGCCCGCTCGCCGACGAGGCCACCCG
>NZ_LFVW01000086.1:0-4872 GCF_001182915.1 Kitasatospora sp. MY 5-36 | reverse complement strand
GGCGGGGCGGCGCGGCGCGCCGGCTACTTGACCGAGCCTGCGGTGAGTCCGGAGACGACGTGGCGCTCGATCACCGCGAACAGCACGACGACCGGCACGATGGCCACCAGCGAGGCGGCGAACACGTAGTTCCACTGCACGCTGTAGGCGCCGATCATGTTGTTGATGCCGACCGTGAGCGGCTGCCGGTCGGGCGAGTTGGTGAGGGTCAGGCCCATGATGAACTCGTTCCAGGCCGAGATGAACGTGAAGATCACGGCGGTGACCACGCCGGGCAGCGCCAGCGGCAGGGTGACACGGAACAGCGCGCCCATGCGACCGTTGCCGTCGATCATCGCGGCCTCCTCCAGCTCCCTGGGGATGGAGCCGATGTAGGCACTCAGGATCCAGATCGCGAAGGCCAGGTTGAAGGCGGCGTTGGCGAGCACCAGGACGATCGGGGTGTCCAGCAGGTCCAGTGCGAAGAACTCCCGGTAGAGGCCGACCTGAAGGGCGGTGGGCTGGAACATCTGGGTGACCAGCACCAGCAGCAGGAAGGCCTTGCGGCCGCGGAAGCGCACCCGGGCGGTGTAGTACGCGGCGGGCAGGGCGACCAGCAGCACCAGCAGCGTCGAGCCTCCGGCCACCAGCAGGGTGGTCCGCAGGTTCTGGCCGAGCGTGGTGTCCGTCCAGACCCTGGTGAAGGCGGAGAAGTCGAACTGCGTCGGCAGGTAGGAGTTGTCCCGCAGCTGGCCGGCCGGGCGTCCGCCGGTGATCAGCATCTCGACGTACGGGAGCACGAAGAGCGCGGCGAGCGCCCAGGCCAGCGCGGTGAGCAGGACGGTCCGTGCGCGCGGGCGGTGCTTCGCCGGCGGCGACTGCGGGGTGGTCATCGGCCCTCCTCCTCGTTCCAGCGGCTGACCTTGAGGAAGACGGCCACCATGAGGACCACGACGACGAAGTTGACCACGGACATGGCGGCGGACTCGGCGACGTCGTAGCCGCGCAGCATGTACATGAACACGGTGGTGGTGGCGGTGTCGGTGTTCGGGCCGCCCTGGGTCATGCCCCAGATGACCGGGAAGGAGTTGAAGACGTTGATCAGGTTGATCACCAGACCGACCAGGAAGGCCGGGCGCAGCAGCGGCAGGGTGACCTTGCGGTAGGTCTGCCAGGGCGTGGCGCCGTCGACCCTGGCGGCCTCGTGGACCTCCTCGGGGATGGTCTGCAGGCCGGCCAGCAGGGTGTAGGTGGTGAACGGCAGTGAGACGAAGACGGCGACGAGCACCAGCCAGGGCTTCGCGTGGGCGGCGTCGCCGAGCCAGGCCTGGGAGCGGTCGATCAGGCCGAGGTCGAGCAGCAGCCGGTTGAACACGCCGGCGACCTGGTCGAGCATCCAGCGGAAGCCGATCGCGGTCATCAGTACGGAGGCGGCCCAGGGCGCGACGAGCGCCCAGCGGGTGACGCGACGGCCGGGGAAGTTCCGGTTGAACAACTGCGCCAGCGCGAGCGAGATCAGCATGGTCAGGCCGACGACGACGACCGTCCAGACGACGGTCCAGGTCAGCACTCCGGCCAGGCGGGGGTCTCCGAAGAGCTTGCGGTACTTGACCAGGCCGGCCGGGCCGTGGTCGGTGCCGGTGGTGTCGATCTTCCGCAGTGAGGTGGCGACCATCTCGACGACCGGCCACACGACCACGCCGAGGATGAGCACGATGGCCGGGGCCAGCCACGGCAGTGGCCCGAGCCGTTCGAACAGGGCACGGCGCCCGGGTGCGGGGCCCGGGCCCGGGGCCGACGGACGCTTCGGCGGCGCGGCCGGCCGGGCGGGTTCGCCGGGCCGGGCGTCTGTGCTGCTGGGGGATGACACGGTGTCGGGATTCCTTGTTCGCTCGTCCGGGTCACTCACCGGCCTGCTGCGCGGCCTTCTGGAGCGCGTCGAGGGTCTTCTTCGGGTCGCTGACCGCGCTGCCGATCTGCGTCTTGATCTGCGCGGAGACCGCCGGCCAGGTCGGGTCGCTGAGGGGGTAGAACGTGGCGGTGGGCAGGATCCGCAGGAACGGTGCCAGGGCCTGCTCGTCCGGGTCGGCCTGGAGCGCGGTGAGCGCGGACCGGGTGACCGGCAGCAGGCTGTACTCCTTGTCGAACCTCACCGCGTTGTCCCGGCCGTAGGCGAAGTCGAGGAAGGCCTTGATCTGTTCCTTGTGGCCGCCCTTCCTGAAGGCCATCATCCAGTCGGCGACGCCGAGGGTGGCCTTTCCGGTGCCGTCCTTGCTGGGCATCGCGGTCCAGGTGACGTCCATGCCCTTGAGGTCGTTCAGCTGGGTGGGGATGCCGTTGAGCATGCCGACCTTGCCGGAGGCGAAGTCCTTGGCCAGGTCGGTGCGGTTGACGGAGGCCGGGCTCTGCTCGGTCAGGCCGGCGTCCACCCAGTTCTTGAGCTGCCCGAAGGTGTCGACGTTGGCCTGCGAGTTGATGCTGTACCGGCCCTTGGCGTCCTGGTAGCCGCCGTGGTTCTCCAGCATCCAGATGAACGACTCGCCCTGCGCCTCCTCCTTGCCCAGCGGCACGCCGAGCGGGATCTCCACGCCGGCGTTCTTCAGCGCGGTGGCGGCGGTGGTGAGGTCGGCCCAGGTCCTGGGCGGGGCGGCCGGGTCGAGGCCGGCCTTCCTGAAGAGCTCGTTGTTGAACAGGAACATCCGGGCGCTGGAGATGAACGGGATGCCGTACCGGGTGCCGTCCTGCTCGCCGGCCTGCGCCATCGCGGGGAGCAAGTCCGCCGCGGTGCTGCCGGAGAGGACCTCCTGGGCCGGGTAGAGCTGGCCGTTCTTGGCGAAGTCCGCGTAGCCGCCGGTCTGCAGGACGTCCGGCTGGTTGCCGTTCTGCACCATCGTCTTGACCTGGGTGTCGATGTCGTTCCAGTTGATGACCTGGAGGTCGACCTTGATCTCGGGGTTCTGCTGCTCGAAGGCCGAGATCACGCCCTGCCAGTACGCCTGACTCGGGTTCTGGCCGTTGGAACCGTAGTCGGCGGCGACGAACCTGATCGTCGTCACCCCGTCGGCGGAGGTCGAACCGGAGGCCGAGCCCTTGCCGCATCCGGACAGTGCGAGCGTTCCGGCCAGGGTGGCCGCGGACAGGGCGAAAAGGCGCCGCTTCATCTCTGGTACCGCCTTTGCGAGTGGGGGCCGACCCCGCGGTGGCCCGGGTGGGGGATGGTGCGACCTGCACGAAGCTGCGCTGCATGACCACTGTTTGCTCAACATCGAGCAGATACGCCGAACTGAGTTTGCCTCGCCGGCCGGGTGCCGCAAGGCACTCGGTGGATCAGTATTGCTCACAGATGACGCGTTGGGCTATGAATAGAGCAGTTTCAAGCAGATGCTTGCAGCAGAAAGCGGCGCTCGGTGCGGACCTGTCCCCGAGCGCGCCGCCCGTGCCCCCAGCGAGGAGAGCCAGATGAGTCACGTCGAACGGGAGATCGCCAGCCAGCCGGAGTGCTGGCGCAGGGCACTGGAACTGGAGCCCGCAGGACTGCCCGAGCACGGCGAACGGGTGGCCGTGATCGGCTGCGGCACCTCGCTCTACATCGCGCAGGCGTACGCGGGCCTCCGCGAGGGTGCCGGCCTCGGTGAGACCGACGCCTTCGCGGCCTCCGAGTTCCCGGCGGCCCGGGCCTACGACCGTGTCGTCGCCATCACCCGCTCGGGAACCACGACCGAGGTGCTCGCCGCGCTGCAGCGCTGCGGCGGGACGCCGACCGTCGCGCTCACCGGCGACCTCGCCACCCCGATCGGCACGGCCGCCGGCACCGTGGTCGACCTGGAGTTCGCCGACGAGAAGTCGGTGGTGCAGACCCGCTTCGCCACCACCGCGCTGGCGCTGCTGCGCGGCCGCCTCGGGCTCGCCCCCGCCGACCTGGCCGCCCACGCCGAGCGGGCGCTGGCCGCCCCGCTGCCCGAACGGTCCACCGAGGCAGGCCAGTTCACCTTCCTCGGGACCGGCTGGACGGTCGGCCTGGCCCACGAGGCGGCCCTCAAGCTGCGCGAGGCCTCCGGGTCGTGGACCGAGTCCTACCCGGCCATGGAGTACCGGCACGGCCCGATCAGCGTCACCGGCCGCGGCAGCGTGGTGTGGTTCTTCGGCGAGCCGCCGACCGGGCTGGTCGACCAGGTCGAGCCGACCGGCGCCGTGCTGTCGGTGAGCGCGCTGGACCCGATGGCCGACCTGATCCGCGCCCAGCGGCTCGCCGTCGAACTGGCCAAGGGCCGCGGCCTGGACCCCGACCAGCCGCGCAACCTCACCCGCTCCATCGTGCTCACCCGGCCGTGACCGCGACGGCGATCGCCCTCGACGTCGGCGGAACCCACATCAAGGGCGCGGCGGTGGCCGCGGACGGCCGCCTCCGCCACACCGAGCGCTGGTTCACCCGCGCCGAACGCGGGCCGGAGGCCGTCCTCCAGACCGTCCTCGACCGCGCCGCCGAACTCGCCGGGCGCTTCCGCCCGGCCGCCGCGGGGATCGCCGTGCCCGGCATCGTCGACGAGGCGGCCGGCACCGCGGTGCTGGCCGCCAACCTCGGCTGGCGGGACCTGCCCGTCCGGCAGCTGCTGTCCGAACACCTGGGCATCCCGGTCGCGTTCGGGCACGACGTGCGGGCCGGGGGCATCGCCGAGGCCAGGGCCGGCGCCGGCCGCGGCAGCCGCGACTTCCTCTTCGTACCCGTCGGCACCGGGATCGCCGCCGCGCTGATGGTCGACGGGCGGCCGCTCACCGGTAGCCACACCCGGGCCGGCGAGCTGGGCCACCTGGTGGTGCGTCCCGGCGGCGAGCCGTGCGCCTGCGGCCGTCGCGGTTGCGTGGAGACCCTCGCCTCGGCGGCCGCCGTCGCCC
>NZ_LFVW01000873.1:0-3681 GCF_001182915.1 Kitasatospora sp. MY 5-36 | reverse complement strand
CCGGCGGGCAGCCGGGCCCCGACCGGGAGCCGCCCGTCGGCGACGGCCTCGCGCAGCCGGCGGGCGAGCCAGTCGGTGAGGCCGCCGGGCGGGGCCTCGGCGGTGTCGAGCTGGAGGAAGTCGGCGCCGGCCTCTTTGGACCGGTCGGATGCCTCGGCTTTGGACCTGTTCACCGGACCATAGTGGCGGCGAGGGTGGGGCCATGACCACGGAAACGACGGCGCCCGCGAACGCGGCGGCGCCGGAGCACGGGCTCGACCACGGCCCCGACTACGTCCACGGCTACTCGGAGACCGAGGCCCGGCGCCTCGGCGACCAGGCCGACACCCTCGCCGAACTGCTGCACGCCGGCACGGCCTACCCCGCGGGCAGCCGGGTGCTGGAGGCCGGCTGCGGAGTGGGGGCGCAGACCGTGCACCTGCTGGCCGCCAGCCCCGGCGTGCGGCTGACGGCGGCCGACCTCTCGGCGGACTCGCTGGCCCAGGCCCGCTCCCGGGTAACCGCGCAAGCACCCGCCGCGGACGTCACCTGGCACCACGGCGACCTCCACCGACTGCCGTTCCCGGACGGCTCCTTCGACCACGTCTTCCTCTGCTTCGTGCTGGAGCACCTGGCCGATCCCGCCGCCGGGCTGGCGGCGCTGCTCCGGGTGCTGCGGCCGGGCGGGACGATCACCGTGATCGAGGGCGACCACGGCTCGGCACTCTTCCACCCGGAGACCCCGGCGGCCCGCCGCACCGTCGACCACCTGGTCCGGCTGCAGGCCCGGGCGGGCGGCGACGGCCTGCTCGGCCGCCGCCTCCACCCGCTGCTGACGGAGGCCGGGTTCGCGCGGGTGACGGTCCGCCCGCGCACGGTCTACGCCGACGACGCCCGGCCCGCCCTGGTGGAGGGCTTCACCCGCCGGACCTTCGTCGCGATGGTCGAGGCCGTCCGGGCGGAGGCGCTGGAGGCCGGACTGAGCACCCCGGAGGCCTTCGACCGGGGCATCGCGGAGCTGCGCCGCGCGGCCGAGCCGGGCGGGACGTTCCACTACACCTTCTTCAAGGCGGTGGCGGTCCGGCCGTAGCGCGGGCCCGCCGGGACCTGCTCCTGCCGGAGCGGGCCCCGCGGGCGGGGTCGTGGACGGGGGTCACGATCGCGCCCGCGGGGCCCGCCTGGGAGCCAAACCCCGACCGCGCTACTCCGGGCTGTCCCCGAGGTCCGCCAGCAGGGTGCGCATCGCCTCGACGAGCGCCGTCCGCTGCGCCTCGTCGAGGCCCGCCAGCATGCGGTACTCGGTGGCGAGGTGGTCGGGCAGCGCGCGGTCGATCAGGTCCCGGCCCTCGGGGGTGAGGGCGACCTCGCGGCTGCGGCCGTCCTGGTCGCTGCGGGCGCGGGTGACCAGTCCGCGGGCCTCCAGCCGGTCCAGCCGCTGGGTGATGGCGCCGGAGGTGACCATCGCGGACCGCATCAGGCCGGTGGGGGTGAGGCGGTAGGGCGGGCCGCTGCGCCTGAGGGTGGCGAGGACGTCGAAGGAGGCGGCGTCCAGCCCGTGCTCGGCGAAGGTGCGGTTGAGCTCCGTGTCCACCAGCCGGTACAGGCGTTTGAGCCGGCCGAACACCTCCATCGGGGAGACGTCCAGGTCGGGGCGCTCGGTGCCCCATTGCGCGACGACGCGGTCCACATGATCTGCCACGGGTTCAGGGTAGGCGATCCCGACCATATTCCTTAGCGCTGAGGTAACTGTGAGCCACGTCACTCACTCGATGCGGTGAAGGATGCCTTAGCGATGAGATACATTGCCTTAGTGCTAAGAAATCGCCTCGCCCTCGTCCTGGTGACGGCCCTCGCCCCGGCGGTCTGGGGCACGACCTACCTGGTCACCACCGAACTCCTGCCGCCCGGGCGCCCGCTGCTCGCCGCCGTCATCCGCTGCCTGCCCGCCGGACTCCTCCTGATCGCCCTCACCCGCTGTCTGCCGCAGGGCAGTTGGTGGTGGCGCTCGCTGATCCTCGGCGCGCTGAACATCGGGGTGTTCCAGGCGCTGCTGTTCATCGCCGCCTACCGTCTACCCGGCGGCATCGCCGCCACCGTCGGCGCCGTCCAACCCCTGGTCACCGCCGGGCTCTCGGCCCTGGTCCTCGGCGACCGGCTCACCCCGCGCACCGTGCTGGCCGGGATCGCGGGCGTCGCCGGCGTCAGCCTGCTGGTACTGCGGGCCGACGCCGAGCCGGACGCGGTCGGGGTGGTCGCCGCGCTCGGCGGTGCCGTGGTGATGGCCGCCGGCATCGTCCTCTCCAAGCGCTGGGCCTCCCCCGCGCCGATGCTCGCCACCACCGGCTGGCAGCTCACCGCCGGCGGACTGCTGCTGGTGCCGGTCACGCTCCTCACCGAGGGCGCCCCACCGTCCCACTACAGCCTCGCCAACGTGCTCGGCTACACCTACCTCTGCCTGATCGGCGCGGCCGTCACCTACGTGCTCTGGTTCCGCGGGCTCCGCGCCCTGCCGCCGACCTCGGTCTCCTTCCTCGCCCTGCTCAGCCCGGTCGTCGCCACCCTGCTCGGCTGGCTGGCGCTCGGCCAGGAGCTCAGCCCGCTCCAGGCGCTCGGCGCCCTGGTCGTGCTCGGCTCGCTGCTCGCCGCCCAGATCCAACGGCCGCGCACCGCACCGGAGTCCGCACCCTCAGCCGGGCCGACGGCCGCCCCGCGGCCCGTCCGCGAGAACGCCTGACCCCGCCCCACCCCACCCTTCCCACCCCTTTCCCACCACCTCCAGGGAGTACCCCATGCGCATCACCGTGTTCGGCGCCACCGGCAACGTCGGCCGCCGGGTCGTGGCCGAGGCCCTGTCCCGCGGCCACCACGTCACCGCCGTCGTACGGGACCCGGCGAAGCCGCACGACCTGCCGTCCGCCGTCACCCTGGTCGTCGGCGACGCCCGGGCGCCCGAGGACGTCGCCCGGATCGCGGCCGGACAGGACGCGGTGGTCACCGCCACCCGCCCGGCGCCCGGCAGCGAGCACGAGCTGGCCATCGCCACCAAGGGCCTGCTGGCCGGGATCGCCGGCACCGGCGTGCGGCTGCTGGCCGTCGGCGGCGCGGGCAGCCTGCTCGTCCCGGGCGGCGGCGGGACCACCCTGGTCGAAAGCCCCGGCTTCCCCGACGCGATCCGGCCCATCGCCCTGGCCTGCGGCGAGCAGCTCGACCTCTACCGCGCCGCCGGCCCGGACACCGACTGGACGTACCTGAGCCCGGCCGCGCTGCTGGAGCCCGGCGTGCGCACCGGCCGCTTCCGGACCGGCCGCGACGAGCTGCTGGTCGACGCCGACGGCACCTCGGCGATCTCCATGGAGGACCTCGCCGTCGCACTCCTCGACGAGACCGAGCGGCCCGCCCACCACCGGTCCCGCTTCACCGCCGCCTACTGACCACCTGCCCATCCACCTGACCACCCGAGGCCCTGGCACCCCCGCCCCGGCGGGGGTGTACTCAGCACCACCCCGAAGACGGCAGTGGGGGTGATCGATCGTCAGGCCGGGGCCGGACATGATCGTTCCTGTGACCGAGACCGTGACCAAGACCCCGGCCCAGAACCAGAACCAGACCCGGAGCAAGGCCGGGAGCCGGCCCGCCGAGACCGCCCCGCGGCGCGCCCGGCGCAGCCGCCGTGCCGTGCTGGCCGTCGCCGCCGCCGTGCTG
>NZ_LFVW01000872.1:0-3686 GCF_001182915.1 Kitasatospora sp. MY 5-36 | reverse complement strand
CGTGAGCGGCTGGACCGGGGTGCGCGGCCTGGCCGCGCCGACCTCCGCGCCGCGCCGGGCGCGCTCCTGGGCGGCCAGCATGACGGTGTCGCGGTCGCGGGCCGCGGCCGGGTCGGTCTGGCAGATGACCCGGCCCAGGTCCATCGACATGGTGAGCGCGTGCCGCACGTGTTCGCGCCGCTCGGCGGTGTAGCTGTCGAGCAGCCCTTCGCCGGCCCGGCCGGTGAGCACCAGGTCCAGCTTCCAGGCGAGGTTGGCGGCGTCCCGGAGGCCCGAGCACATGCCCTGCCCGGCGAACGGCGGCATCAGGTGGGCGGCGTCCCCGGCGATCAGCACCCGGCCGCGCCGCCACTGGTCCGCGTAGCGCGCCTGGAAGGTGTAGACGGCGTGCCGCAGCAGGGTGGCGTTGCCGGGGTCGATGTCGAACAGCGAGAGCAGCTTCCAGACGTTGGCCTCGCCGCCGAACTCCTCGGGCGACTCGTGGTCGAGCCGCATGAACTCCCAGCGCCGGTGGCCCGGCCCGGCGGAGACGGCGGTGCGCGGCCGGGCCGGGTCGCAGACCTGGAGGTTGTTGGGGACGAACTCCCGGCCGTCGTGCGGGACGACGTCGCAGGTCAGCCAGTCGTTGAAGAACGCGAAGTCGGTGGCGGTCAGCCCGGCCTCCTCGCGCACCACGCTGTTGGCGCCGTCGCAGCCGATCACCCAGCGGGCGGTGAGCGGGCCGCCCGACGGGCCGGTCCGCGGTCCTTCGACCGTGAGGGTGACCGCGTCGCCGCGGTCGGCGAGCGCCGTCACCCGGTGGCCGCGCAGGACGCGCAGGGTGGGAAACCGCTCGCCGTGGGCGGCCAGCGCGGCCTCCAGGCCCGGCTGGTAGACGGCGCTGGAGTCGGGCCAGCCGGAGCGGCCGGCGTCCTCGACGTCCACCCGGAAGAGGGTCTGCCCGTCGGCGTTGTGCCAGACGTAGTCCCGGGAGGACTCGACGTGCTCGTCCAGGGCCGCGCCCACGCCGGTGGCGGCGAGGATGCGGGCGGACTCGCCGTCGAAGGAGACCGCCCGCGGCATCGGGTACGGCCGGGGGAAGCGCTCCAGGACGGTGACCCGGTGGCCGCGGGCGGCCAGCAGCAGGGCGGCGGTCTGGCCGACCGGCCCGTAGCCGACGATCGCGACGTCGGCGTCGAAGCCGTCGCCGTTGCCCACGGCGGCGGTGGCGGCGGTCTTGGTGTGGACGGGGGTGCTCATGCGGTGGCCGCGTCCTTCCGCAGGATCTCGGCGAGCACCCGGGCGTGCTCCTCCGGGTCGGCGAGGCCGCGCAGCCGCTCGGTGCCGTCCTCGACGACGACCAGGCGGGTGCCGATCAGGATCCGCTGGCCGCCCTCGAAGGCCCGGCCGCGCACCACGATGCCGGAGCCGGCCAGGGCCCGGGCGAACCGGTCCAGCTCCGGCGAGGGGACCAGCCAGTCCGCGAAGGCGCGCGGCCGCGCGTGGAACCGGTAGACGGCGCGCCAGTCGCCGACCCGGCCCCGGCGCTGCACCACGTGGTGGCCGGTGTCCGCGCGCACGACGCGGAAGTCGGTGCCGAACTGCGGCTGCACCTCGTCTGGCACCACCCGCAGCGGCTCCAGGTAGGACGGGCCGACGAAGCCGACGTCGACCAGCCAGAGCTCGCCGTCCAGCCGGACGAAGCCGAGGACGTGCTCCAGGTCCGGCCCGAAGCTGTCGTCCACCTGGCGGATCCCGGCCGAGAACAGCCCGGTCTCGTAGCCGAGTTCGCGCAGCAGCGCGAGGAAGAGCCCGTTCAGTTCGTAGCAGACGCCGCCCCGGCCGCCGAGCACGACGGCGTCGAACACGGCGTCGACGTCGATGTCGACGCCCGCCCACAGGGCCTCGCCGCGGGCGGTGTTGAGCGAGGAGTCGTACGGGATGGCGATCAGGTGGCGCCGGTGCAGCTCGCGCAGGGTGTCGGCGGTGGGGTCGAGCGGGCCGTCGTAGTCGAGGGCCTTGAGGTAGGCGGCGGTGTCGAACACGGCGGTCACTTCCCTTCGGTCCGCTGCTCGGCGGGCACGGTCTCGGAGGCTTCGGTGTCGGTCAGTCCGGTCTCGCCGGAGCCGGTCTCGTCGAGCAGGGAGAGGAGGTGGCCGGCGATCCGCTCCGGGGTGGGCTGGTCGAAGGCGAGCAGGGCGGGCAGTTCGAGCCCGGTGACGTTCTGGAGGCGGTTGCGCAGCTCGACGGCGGTCAGCGAGACGAAGCCGATGTCGAAGAAGACGGCGTCCGCCCCGATCTCGTCGGTGCCCTCGTGCCCGAGGACGACCGCGACCTCCGTGCGGACCACGTCGACCAGCACGGCCAGGCGCTCCCCCGGGTCGGCGTCCGCCAGCCGGCGGGCGAGGACGGCGCCGGGCGCCTCCTCGGTGGTGGTGTCGGGCTCGGTCTCGGTGGCCATCGGGGAATCTCCTGCGGGGGTGGTCGTCACGGGCACCGACTCCAGCCAGTAGTGCCGGTGTTGGAAGGGGTAGGTCGGAAGCTCGGAGGCGGGGAGGGTGCCGGCGCCCGCGTAGGAGGCCGACCAGTCGACCTCGACGCCGCGGACGTGCAGCGCGGCGGCCGAGAGCAGGACGCGGTCCCAGCCGCCCTCGTCGCGCCGCAGGGTCCCGGTGACGGCCGCCTCGCGCACGGAGGCCGCCTCCAGGGCCTCGACGATGCCGTGGGCGAGTACGGGGTGGGCGCTGACCTCGACGAACGCCCGGTACTCGGCGGCGGCGAGGGTGTCGACGGCCTCGGCGAAGCGGACGGTCTGCCGCAGGTTGCGGTACCAGTACCCGGCGTCCAGCTCCGGGCCCTCCAGCCAGCGGCTCTCGACGGTGGAGAGGAAGGGGATCGCGGCGGGCTGGGGCTTCACCGAGCCCAGCAGCTCCGCGAGTTCGGCCTCGATGGACTCCACGTGCGAGGTGTGCGAGGCGTAGTCCACCGGGATCCGGCGGACCCGCACGCCCTGCTCCTCGTACCCGGTCACCAGGGTGTCGAGCGCGGCCGGGTCACCGGCGACGACCACCGAGGACGGACCGTTCACGGCCGCGACTTCCACGCCGTCCGGCAGCGCGCTCGCCACCCGCTCCCGGGGAAGGCCGACCGAGACCATGCCGCCCCGGCCCGCCAGACCCCGCGCGATGGCCTGCGACCGCAGCGCGACCACGGCCGCCGCGTCGTCCAGGGAGAGGATGCCGGCGACGTGCGCCGCCGCGATCTCGCCCTGGGAGTGGCCGACCACCGCGTCCGGCACCACGCCCAGCGACGCCCAGAGGCGCGCCAGGCCGACGTTCACCGCGAACGACACCGGCTGCACCACATCCACCCGCTCCAGCGAAGCGGCACCCGGCACCTGGTTCACCACATCCAGCAACGACCAGTCGACATAGGACGTCAGGGCCTTGTCGACCTCGCCGAGCGCCTCCGCGAAGACCGCGGACTCGGCGAGCAGCCGACGACCCATCCCCGCCCACTGGGAACCCTGGCCCGGGAAGACGAAGACGGTCTGCCCGGCGACGTCCGCCGTGCCGGTGACCAGGGCGGGCGAGGCGGCGTCGCCCGCGAGCGCGGCCAGGCCGGTGCGGTGACCGTCGAGCGCGTCGGCCACCACGACGGCGCGGTGCGCCAGCAGGGTCCGGGCCTCGGCCAGTGTCCGGGCCGCG
>NZ_LFVW01000871.1:0-3692 GCF_001182915.1 Kitasatospora sp. MY 5-36 | reverse complement strand
GTGGGCGCGGAGGGTGGCTTCGCGGAGGGCGGTGGCGGCGAAGGGGCGGTAGGGGGTGGGGAGGGTGAGGAGCAGGTCGGCGTAGGTGGTGGTCAGGCGGGTTTCCAGGTGGACGGCGAGTTTGGCGGCGTCGGTGGGGGAGGTGACGGGGAAGGGGAGCTGGTAGCCGGCGGCGGCGGGGGTGGGGGCGGCGGTGACGGAGGTGAGGAGGCGTTGCCAGGCGTCGCGTTGGGCCTGGTGGGCGGCGTGGGTGGTGCGGGCGGCGGTGCGCTGGGGGTCGTCGGGGAGGTGGGCGCCGACCACGCCGTAGCCGTAGACGGCGGCGTGTTCGGCGCTGAGGGCGGCTTGGAGGGCGGGGACGGCGGTGTTGGCGTCGGCGGCGCGTTCGGTGGTGGTGCTGCCGGCGGTGGTGGTGCCGTCGGGGGTTTTGACGGGGGTCTGGTCGCCGAGGGCCGCGGCGTGCAGGGCGTTGCCGGCGGAGACGGAGGCGAGCAGGCGGGCGAGGGGCGGGCTGACCTCGTCGAGGCCCTGGAGGTGGGACTCGGCGGTCCGGTGCTCGATGAGGGCCAGCTCGGGGAGGGTGGGGAGGGCGCGGGACGGGGTGCCGGTGGGGGAGGGGCTCGCGCTCGGCAGGCCCTGGGCGAGGGCGGCGCGGTGCCGGGCGGTGTCGTCGCGCAGCGGTTGGAGCAGGGCGGTCTGGGCGCCCGGGGCGGTGAGCAGGTTGTCGTAGGCGCCGAGCAGGAGGTCGGTGTCGGCGATCGCGCGCAGGCGGGCCGGGGTGTCGAGGTCGCGGGGTGGGGTGGGGCCGGCCGGGTGGGCGCCGTGGGGGTCGGCGGTGCAGGCGGTGAGGGTGGTGAGCAGTCCGAGGGCCAGGAAGGTCCGTCGGCTGGGCGGCTGCATCGGGATCACTCCGGGCGGGTACGGGAGGACGGCCTCCCCGCCTGCCCTCGTTGGCGTGAATGATTACAGAATCCCCACGTTCCCGGGTGCGGTTCGGGGATGCCGTGCCGGGTGTGAGCTTGCTCGCAGTGGGTGGCGTGGGCGTGGTCGGCGGAGGTCCGGAATCGGTGGTTGGGGGCTTGACCGGATAGGCTTTGGGCCGAGCTGCCGTGACCCGGTGTGGCACACCGGGGGCGCGGGGCGACCTTCTGACAACAGCAGACGCGGCCGAGGAGTCCACCCGGATGAGCACCACCCACACCGACCGGCTGCGAGCGTTGCTGGAGCCGCTGGCCGAGCAGGCCGGACTGGATCTGGAGGACGTCAGGGTCACCCGGGCGGGCAGCCGTCGGCAGGTGCAGATCGACGTCGACACCGACGGCGGCGTGGACATGGACGCCATCGCCGAGTTCAGCCGGGTGGTCGGTGAGGCCCTGGACGAGTCGGACCTGATGGGGGACGACGCGTACCTGCTGGAGGTCGGCTCGCCGGGTGCGGAGCGTCCGCTGGTCCTGCCCCGGCGCTGGCAGCGCGCCGAGGGTCGGCTGGCCAAGATCCACCTGGAGGACGGCGGGGAGATCGTCGCCCGGGTGCTGGAGGCCGACGAGGACGGCGCACTGGTCGAGGTGCAGCCGGTGAAGGGACGCGGCCGTCCGAAGGAGCGCCGTCTGGCGTACGCGGAGGTGGCCCGGGCGCGCGTCCAGGTCGAGTTCAACCGCAAGGACGACGAGCTCCTGGACGAGGCCGCGGACTTCGACGAGGGGGAGGACGGCGCCGAGTGAACCCCCGGTGCCGTACGACCATGACGAACGTGACGAAAGACGAGGAGGCGTAGCCGTGGACATCGACATGAGTGCCCTGCGCACGCTGGTCAACGAGAAGAACATCCCCTTCGACCTGCTGGTCGAGTCCATCGAGTCCGCCCTCCTCACCGCGTACCACCGCACCGAGGGCTCGCGCCGGCGGGCCCGGGTGAACCTGGACCGCAAGAGCGGCCACGTCACCGTGTGGGCGATGGAGGACCCGGCGGAGCTGGACGAGGGCGTCGAGCCGAAGGAGTTCGACGACACCCCGAGCGGCTTCGGCCGGATCGCGTCCAGCATCGGCATCCAGGTGATGATGCAGCGCCTGCGCGACGCCGCGGACGACCAGACCTTCGGCGAGTACGCGGGCAAGGAGGGCGACATCGTCACCGGTGTCGTCCAGCAGGGCAACGACCCGAAGAACGTGCTGGTCGACATCGGCAAGCTGGAGGCCATCCTGCCGCCGCAGGAGCAGGTCCCGGGCGAGGACTACCGGCACGGCACCCGCCTGAAGTGCTACGTGGTGGCCGTGCGCCGCGGCGTGCGCGGGGCCTCGGTGACGCTGTCGCGCACCCACCCCAGCCTGGTGAAGAAGCTGTTCGCGCTGGAGGTCCCGGAGATCGCGGACGGCAGCGTGGAGATCGCGGCGATCGCCCGTGAGGCCGGCCACCGGACCAAGATCGCGGTCTGGTCGCGCCGCCAGGGCCTGAACGCCAAGGGCGCCTGCATCGGCCCGATGGGCTCCCGGGTGCGCGCCGTGATGGGCGAGCTGCACGGCGAGAAGATCGACATCGTCGACTGGTCCGAGGACCCCCGGGAGATGGTGGCCGCCGCCCTGTCGCCCGCACGGGTGACCAGCGTGGAGATCGTGGACGCCGCCCAGCGTTCCGCCCGGGTGATCGTGCCGGACTACCAGCTGTCGCTGGCGATCGGCAAGGAGGGGCAGAACGCCCGCCTGGCCGCGCGCCTGACCGGGTGGCGGATCGACATCCGGCCGGACACCGAGGTCCCCGCCGAGGAATCGCAGGCCCGGTAATCATCGTTGTCGTGTGCGCCCCTGCCGGTCCTCCGGGATCGGCGGGGCGGCGCCATGTCGCTTCGGAGGGGTAGACTTGCCTTCGTCTGGCCGGACGCATGTCCGAGCACGCCCGGAACGCACCTGCGTGGGCTGCCGCAAGCGAGCGGCCAAGCACCAGCTGTTGCGTGTCACGGCGGTCGAGGGCGAGTGCGTCCCTGATCCCCGCGGCGCACTCCCGGGCCGGGGAGCTCACCTGCACCCCGATCCGGCCTGCCTCGACCTCGCGGTCCGCCGTCGGGCGTTCCCCCGGGCCTTCCGGCTCCAGGGCGCGCTCGACACCGAGCGGCTCCGCGGGTTCATCGGGGAGCTGGTGGGCGGAGCCCCCTAGCCGGGCGGCCTCCCGCGACACTCGCCGCTCGCGCGGCGGAGAACCACCGCAACAAGCACAGCGCTCGGGCAGCCGCGCGCCGTGCCACCAGTCAGGTACCTCGCGATGTGGAAGTAGGTCGAGATTGCGATGAGCTCTCGATGAGTACGCGATGAGTACGCGATGGGTACGCCCATGAAGTAGCGACAGTCCGGCGGACGAGACCCCCGGACTCATAGACAGGAGTGAAGTGGCTAAGGTCCGGGTTTATGAACTCGCCAAGGAGCTTGGCTTGGAGAGCAAGGCCGTCATGGCCAAGCTCACCGAGCTCGGCGAGTTCGTCCGTTCGGCGTCCTCGACGATCGAGGCGCCGGTCGTACGCAAGTTGACTGACGCGCTTGGTGTGGCCCCCACCGGTGGTGGTTCCGCTGCCAAGCCGGGCCCGCGGAAGCCCGCGGCGCCCTCCCCCGCGGCCGGCTCGGGTGCCCCGAAGCCGGGCGCTCCGACCCCGGGTCCGCGCCCCAGCGCGACCCCTGGTCCCCGTCCGACCCCGGCTGCCGCCGCG
>NZ_LFVW01000870.1:0-3694 GCF_001182915.1 Kitasatospora sp. MY 5-36 | reverse complement strand
GCCGAACTCGCCGAGCGCGCGGCGACGTTGGCGGCCGACGGCACGGCGGAGCGGATCGCCCGGCGGATCGCCACCGGCACCACCGTGCTGGCCGCAGCCGTCGAGGACGGCACGGTCCTGTGCGCGGGCCAGCACAACCCGGTGGGCCCGGTCACCGAGGTGGCCGGGGTGGGCACGCTCCCGTCCGCGCGCCGTCGCGGGCTGGGCCTGGCGGTCACCGCGGCCCTGGTCGAGCACGCCCGGGCGAACGGGGTGCGGACGGTGTTCCTGTCCGCCGCCGACGAGGACGTCGCCCGGATCTACCGCCGGGCCGGCTTCCGCACCTTCGCGACGGCCCTGATCGCGGAGCCCGCCGCCCAGCAGGAGCCTGCCGCCCAGTAGGAGCCCCCCGCCCGGCAGGCGCCTGCCACGCGGCAGGAACCCTCCGCCCGGCAGGAGCCCCCCCGCGTAACAGGCCGCCCACCGGCCCCGGCCCGAAAGGCCCCGGCAGGAACGGAAACGGGAACGGGGACGGCGCCGGTCAGTCGTCGTCCTCGTCCTCCTCGTCCGCCCCGCTGACCTCCTCCCCCTCCGCCTCGTCCACCACCCAGGCCGCGAGCCGCTCGGCGACGCCCGACACCCCGAGCCGCCCCTCGCGGATGGCCCGGGAGAGGCTGCGCACCTCGCGGGCGGTGGTGGCGACGGTGCAGCCGCTGGCGACGAGGTAGGCGTAGGCGACGGCGGTCGCGAAGAGTTCGTTGGTCTTCTCCAGTGCCGGCACCCGGATCAGCTGGTGCATCAGCGCGGCGGCGCGGTCCTGTGGTTCGGGGTAGACCGAGATGTCGAATATCTCGGCCTGGTGGCGGGTGACCGCCGCGAGCAGCGAGCCGTAGTCGGTGACCTGCGGATCACCGGGCGTGTACTGCTCGGCGGTCATGAGCAGCCACGAGAGGTCGACCTCCAGCTTCAACGGCGCACGTCCTGGAGGTCGCCGGGCTCCCCGAACTCGGCGAGGAAGGCCGACTCGTACTCCTTCATGAACTGCGCGGCCGCGTCCACGAAGGCCCGCCCTGACTCGCCCATGTCCTGTTGGACCAGGCGCTCGATGTACTGGTTCATGGAGATCCCCTGCTGCTCCGCCCGTTCCCGGGCCATCTCGGCGGTCGTGGCGTCGACCCGCACGTTCAGCTGCTTCTTACCCATGCCGTTCAAGCTAGCGCTCAAGTGCTAGCACAACAAGGGCGTGCGCACACCGCCCGCACACCTGCCGCACGCCCCCGCGCAACCCGGCCGTCACCGCGGCGCCGGACGGCAGCCACCGGAACGCCGGACGGGCCGCCGGCGAGGCGCCGGAACGCCGGACGGGCCGGGCCCGCGGCTGGCTGCCACGGACCCGGCCCGCGCCGGAAGGGGACGGATCAGAACTGGGTGCTGACGGTCACCCCGCTGAAGTCGCTCTTCGCGTAGAGGCTCACGTAGCGGTAGCCCGCCGTCGGGTTGGTCACCGTGATGCTCTGGGTGGTGCCCGCGTTGGTGGAGGCGGCGGTGTAGGCGCTCGGCGAGGCCCAGGTGCTGTCGCTGTAGTACAGGTACGCGGTGCCGGTGCCCCCGGAGGTGGTGATCTTCAGGGTGCTGGTGCCGGCCGGCAGGTAGACGTACAGGTAGTCCAGGTTGCCGGCGGTGGCCGACAGGTTGGCGCGCGAGCAGTTCTTGCCGAGCGCGTCGGCGCGCGGGTCGGTGCAGGCCGGCGGGGTGGTCGGGCCACCGCCGCCGCCCGTGGTCACGGCGACGGAGGCCGGGGTGCTGGCGGTCCTGCCGGTGTCGTCGGTGACGGTCAGCGCGACGGTGTAGGTACCGGCGGCCGCGTAGGTGTGGGTCGGGTTCTGCTGGTCGGAGGAGCTGCCGTCGCCGAAGGTCCAGTGCCAGGCGGTGAGCCGGCCGGCGCCGGTCTGGACGGACTTGTCGGTCAGCGTGACGGTCGCGCCGGAGACCGACTGGCCGAACAGCGCGGTCGGGCCGGCCGCCAGGCAGGCACCGCCGGCGCAGGTGTCGAGCCAGGCGTCGAAGTCGGCGTCGTAGCGGGTACCGATGCCGTTGTAGACCGCGTAGCCGCCCTGGTAGTCGCCGGTGCGGAAGTGGGCGAGCATGGCGTCGATGTCCGCCGGGTGCTTCTCGAACATGTACCGGACGGCCAGGTAGCCCCACGGGTAGGTGCGCACGGTGTCCGAGTTGCCGTACGTGTTCTGGAAGAGGGTGCTCAGCTTGTAGGTGTGCTTGGCGGCCTCGGCCATCGCCTGGGTGTCGGTGGTGCCGCGGTAGGCGTAGGACTCGTACTCGGCGACGCCCTCGATCCACCAGATGTCCGGGACGGAGATCTCGGTGGAGAAGTTGCCCTTGAGGTCGTAGATGTTGTCCAGGTAGTGGGTGTACTCGTGGTTGAGGTTCCACACGTTGGCGGTGAAGCCGTCGTTCCAGGACTTCTGGTACATCACGCACACGGCCCGGTTGTTCGGGTCGGTCGGGTCCATGACGGTCTGTCCGCCGTTGTCGGTGGAGTTGTTGAAGATCGCCCAGGAGTAGGTCAGGTAGTCCGCCTGGTTGGCGAAGACCGCGAGGGTGAGCTCCTTGTCGTACTGACCGGGGATCGGACCGTTGTCCTTCACCAGCTTGTGGAAGAAGATGTCCTCGCCGCGCAGGCTGGCGCAGACCGCGGCCAGGTCGGCGGGCGACAGGACCTCGGTCTGGATGGTGCGGTTGTCGCACACCAGCTGGTTCGGCAGCACCGCGGCGGTCAGCTTCGCCGGCAGGTCGCAGATGCCGTAGTACGAGCACTGGCCGGGGTCGAAGCTGTTGGCCTGGTAGGCGGTGTGGACGTACAGCGGGCCGGTGGCGCCGGTGATCTGCGCGCCGTCGAGGACCGCCTTGACCTTGCCCTTGACCGCGGCCTCGACCACCGGGCCGTCGCCGGCCATCCGGCCGAGGTCGTTGCCCGCGTTGACGTCCAGGTAGGCGTTGGCCGTGCCGAGCAGGTCCTTGTGGTTCAGCGCGAAGTCGCCGAGGGTGGCGCCGATGCTCGGGTCCGCGCCGACCGCGCTGACGAAGTCGGGGTTCCAGTTGCCCCGCCACAGCGGCGCGGAGAGCACCGCGTTGACCGCCTTGAGCATCTTCGGGAAGGCGTTGTACGAGTTGTCGTACGCCGTCAGCACCTGCTTGTAGACGCCCAGGTAGCTGCCCTGGAGGTTGGCGCTGTCGGTGAGCACCAGCACCTCGTTGAGCACGGCGCCGTTGGCGTCGCTGACGTCGGTGCGGTGCGGGGCGGCGAAGAACGCGTCGAGGGCGGCCTTGGAGCCGCTGGTCAGGGCCGCGCCGTACGGGCCCACCGCGTCCGCGTTGTTCGACTGCACGAACCAGCCGGCCCGCTGGAAGAGCACGAGCTGCAGGATGGCGGTCGAGTTGTCGCCGGTGTAGCCGGCCGCCATGGTCCGGAAGGCGTCGGCGACGGTGAGCATCTTCGATTCCTTGAAGATGCTGCCCGCGTCGGTGCCGGTGACGTTGAACAGCGTGTTGACGCAGTCCGTGGTCGAGCCCTCGATGAAGGAGACCAGGTCGGCGCCGCTGCGGCTGCCGAAGTCGGCCGGGGTGCAGCTCTGCGCGGCGGCCGCTCCGGCGGCGCCGCGGGCGGCGAGGGCCGGCTTGGCCGGGGGCGCCTTCGGCT
>NZ_LFVW01000869.1:0-3699 GCF_001182915.1 Kitasatospora sp. MY 5-36 | reverse complement strand
GGGCGGGCTGCGGCACCGCCGCGGCGGCCCGCACCGCGCGGTCGGCCCGCACCTGGCGCAGCGCGTCCCAGGTGAGCAGCGCGAGCGCGACCCAGACCAGGCCGAAGCCGGCCCAGCGGGCGGGCGGCATGGACTCGTGGAACACCGCGACGCCGATCAGGAACTGGAACACCGGCGCCAGGTACTGCAGCAGCCCGAGCACCGTCAGCGGCACCCGGACGGCGGCCGCGCCGAAGAACAGCAGCGGGATCGCGGTGATCACCCCGCTGAGCATCAGCAGCCCGGAGTGCCCCCAGCCGTACGAGCCGGCCACCGTGTGCCCGAAGGTGCCGCGCCCGCTGACCTCCAGGTAGACCAGGTAGCCGAGGGCGAACGGGAACATGAAGGCGCTCTCGGCCGCCAGGCTCTCCAGGCCGCTCAGCCCGACCTGCTTCTTCAGCAGGCCGTAGGTGGCGAAGGAGAGCGCCAGGGTGAGGGCGATCCAGGGCAACTGCCCGTACGCGACGGACAGCACCGCGACGGCGGCGGCGCCGATGCCCACCGCCGTCCACTGGGCGCCGCGCAGCCGCTCCTTGAGCACCAGGACGCCGAAGCCGATGGTGACCAGGGGGTTGATGAAGTAGCCGAGGCTGGTCTCGACCACGTGGCCGGCGTTGACGGCCCAGATGTAGACGCCCCAGTTGACCGAGATCACGGTGGCCGCGCTGGCCAGCATGGCGAGCCGGCGGGGCTGGCGCAGCAGCGGGCGTATCCAGCCCCAGTGCCGCTGGGCGACCAGCAGCAGGACGACCGCGACCAGGGACCAGACCATCCGGTTGGCCAGGATGTCGTCCGCGGCTCCCGGCTCCAGCAGCGGCCAGAACAGGGGGAAGAGGCCCCAGATGCCGTACGCGGCGACGCCGTACCAGAGGCCCCGGCCGTTGTCCTGCTGGTCTGTTCCCGCCATGGCCGAGTGCCCTCCCGCGCGCGTGTGTCGATGGCGACGGTAGCGGGCGGGAGGGGCGACTGTCATCTCCGTTTCCGGATTTTGGTCATGACATTGCCTGCATGCCGGACCCGTCCGGAGTTCCGGGAGCTCAGGGCGGGTGCCCCGGGGGTCGGGAGCCGTCGCCTCAGGCGTCGAGGGCCGTACGGACGGACTCGGCCAGCGGGACGGTCGGGCGGCCGATCAGCCGGGCCAGGTCGCCCGGGGTGCCGGCCAGCTCGCCGCGCGCGATGCCCGCGTCCACGTCCACCAGGGCCTCGGCGAAGCCCTGCGGCAGGCCCGCGCCGACCAGCGCGTCCAGGTGCTCGGCCGGGGTGACGTCCCGGTGCCCGACCGGCTTGCCGGAGGCCTTCGCCAGCTCGGCGGCCAGCTCGGGCAGGCTCCACGCGGCGTCGCCGCTCAGCTCGTACACCCGGCCCTCGTGGCCCTCGCCGACCAGGACGGCGACCGCCGCGTCCGCGTAGTCCCGGCGCGGGGCGGTGGCGACCCGCCCGTCCCCGGCGCTGCCGAGCACCACGCCGCGCGCCACCGTGCCGGCCGCGTCGCCCAGGTAGTTCTCGGTGTACCAGCCGTTGCGCAGGAACGCGTGCGGCAGCCCGGAGGCCAGGATCAGCTCCTCGGTCGCCTTGTGCTCGTCGGCCAGCCGGAAGGTGGCCGCGCCGGGGATGCTGGTGTAGGCGAGCAGCGCGACCCCGGCGGCCTTGGCGGCCTCCACCACGGCCCGGTGCTGCGGGATCCGGCGGCCGACCTCGCTGCCCGAGATCAGCAGCACCCGGTCGCCCTCGGCGAAGGCGCCGGCCAGGGTCTCCGGCTTGTCGTAGTCGACCACGCGGACGGCGACGCCGCGCGCGGCCAGGTCGGCGGCCTTCTCGGCGGAGCGGACGGCGACGGCCACCTCGCTCGCGGGGACCTGGGCCAGCAGGCCCTCGACGACGAGACGGCCGAGCTGGCCGGTGGCACCGGTGACGACGTACATGGTGAAGCTCCTCGGGATTCCGTTTGCGGTTCTGGCCTCGGAACTCACCCTAGGGGTGGCACTAACCTTTCGAAAGTACGCACTTCAAAGTAGGGTACTGACATGAAGGTAAGCGAGATGAAGACCGGCGGGCTGCCACCCGCCGACGTCTTCGACCGGATGTGTCCGTCCCGGGGCGTGCTGGAGCACGTCACCAGCCGCTGGGGCGTGCTGGTCCTGGGCGCGCTGAACGAGCGCGGCTACCGGTTCAGCGAGCTGCGCCGCAAGGTCACCGGGGTCAGCGAGAAGATGCTCGCCCAGACCCTCCAGACGCTGGAGCGGGACGGCTTCGTGCTGCGCGAGGCGCACCCGGTGATCCCGCCGCGGGTCGACTACAGCCTCACCCCGCTGGGGCGCGAGGCGGCGGAGCTGGTCGCGGCGCTGGCGCACTGGTCGGAGCGGCGGGTGCCGGCGGTCGAGGCGGCGCGCCAGGGGTACGACGGACGGGCCGCCGCCCTGCGGTGAGGCCGCCTCCCCGCGGTGATCGGGCGGGCTGCCGGCCTCGGCTACCGCTCCGCGACGAGGGCGGCGAGCCCGTCCAGGACCCGGGCCAGGCCGAAGGCGTAGGCGTGGTCCGGGCTGTACGCGCCGCCGTGCGCCTCGCCGGCCGCGGCCCCGACCCGGGCGGCGACCGGGTAGCGCTCGGCGTCGAAGACCCGGGCGAGCAGGTCGGCGTTGGCGGCCCACCACTGCTCGTCGGTCATCGCGCTGTCCTGCCGGGCGGCGCGCTCGTCGGCGGCCATCCGGGCGCAGGTCTGGACGAAGCCGAGCAGGTGGGTCAGCGCGGCGTCCAGGTCGACGTCGGGCAGCCCGGTGCCCTCGAAGGCGCGCAGCTCGTACTCGTACTTGGCCATCAGGCCGGGCCCGAGCGGCGGGCGGCTGGTGGAGACGGCGGCGACCCACGGGTGGGCGCGGTGCAGCTCCCGGTTGTCGTCCGCGACGGCGGTGACCCGGGCGCGCCAGCCCTCCCCGGCCGGGGTGCTGCGGGGCATCGTGGCGTAGACGGTGTCCAGCATCAGGTCGAGCAGCTCGGCCTTGCCCGGCACGTAGGTGTAGAGCGCCATCGGGGAGAGGCCCAGCTCCTGCGCGACCCGGCGCATGGTGACGGCGTCCACGCCCTCGGCGTCGGCGAGGGCGATCGCGACGGCGGCGATCTCGCCGGTCGAGCGCGCCTGCCGGGGCCCGCGCCGGCCGGGCTTCTCCTCGGCGGTGAGCCCCCAGAGCAGGGCCAGGGTGCGGGCCGGGTCTCCTGCGCTGCTGCGGTCGGTGGCCATGGGGCCATCGTTTCACGCACCGGCCGGGGGCCCTGACGGCGCGGACGGCTACCGTCTCACCATGACCAGCCCGACCACCCCTCCCGGCCGTCCCGGCCCTTCCGGACCGGCCGAGCCCGAGACGCTCCCCGGGACGGACACCGCGCAGACCCTCCGCCCGCGGGTGACCTGCCGCCGCTGCCACCGGCCGCTGCACGACCCGGAGTCGCGGATGCTGCGGCTGGGCCCGGAGTGCCGGGACCCGGCGGAGCGGGTCGCCCGGTACGACGTCGACCAGGAGCCGCTGCCCGGGGTGGGTTAGCCGCGCCCCACTGAGCCTCAGCCCCGGCCGAAGAGGCGGCGCAGCCGGCCGCGCCGGGGCTCCTCCTCCGCTGCCGCCGCTGCCGGGGCCTGCGGCTCCGCGGCCTGCGGCTCCGACTCCTGCG
>NZ_LFVW01000868.1:0-3703 GCF_001182915.1 Kitasatospora sp. MY 5-36 | reverse complement strand
CCGCCCCGGCTGCGGCTCCTGCCGCCGCTCCGGTCGAGGCTGCCGCCCCCGCTGCCGCCCCGGCCGAGGCTGCGGTTCCGGCCGAGGCCGCCGCTCCGGCCGCTGCCAACGAGGGCTGACCGAGCCCTGCCACCTCGGGCGTGACCCGCACCGTCCCGTCGGGCCAGGCCCACCCGGATGCCCGGCCGGTTCCCACCGGCCGGGCATCCGCCCGTGGCGGTCGCACCACAGCGGTGACCCGCGCCACAGGGGCGATCCGCACCGGAAAAGCAGAAAGGCCCCAGATCAACTGGGGCCTTTCTTTCGGTGTCCGAGGGGGGACTTGAACCCCCACGCCCGATAAAGGGCACTAGCACCTCAAGCTAGCGCGTCTGCCATTCCGCCACCCGGACTAGGTGTCGTCCTCGCGGCTTCCGATCTCTCGTCCGTCGCGCTGACAGATGTAACTGTAGCAAAGATCGGCTTGGGGTCCCAAAACGGTTTCCGGCGGGCTCCCGGCGGGCGGGTCCGACGGGTGGCGGGGGCAAGGGGCGGCGTGTGGCGGGGGCGTGACCAGCGGGTTTCGGGAACGTGCGGGGGCTGGATCGGGATCGGGGGCTGGGGGAGGATGGGCGGACGTGCTCGTACGGCCCGGGTGCAGGTCCTGGGGGTGGCGCGCTGGTGCGTCGGTGCGGGCCCAAGACGCGAGGAGTGACCGTGAGCGAGCGGAGCGAGTCGGCGGCGCCGAAGGTGACGGCTGAGTCGGAGGTCGCCGAGATCTGTCGCGATCTGATCCGGATCGACACCAGCAACTACGGGGACGGATCCGGCCCGGGGGAGCGGAAGGCGGCCGAGTACGTGGCCGAGCAGCTCGCCGAGTTCGGGCTGGAGCCGAAGATCTTCGAGTCGGCCAAGGGGCGGGCCTCGACCGTGGTCCGGATCGAGGGCGAGGACCGTTCCCGTCCGGGCCTGCTGATCCACGGCCACACCGACGTGGTGCCGGCCAACGCGGCGGACTGGACCCACGACCCGTTCGGCGGTGAGATCGCGGACGGCTGCGTCTGGGGGCGTGGCGCGGTGGACATGAAGGACATGGACGCGATGACCCTGGCGGTCATCCGCGACCGGCTGCGCACCGGGCGCAAGCCCCCGCGCGACATCGTGCTGGCCTTCCTCGCCGACGAGGAGGCCGGCGGCACCTACGGGGCGCGCTTCCTGGTGGACAAGCACCCGGGGCTGTTCGAGGGCGTGACCGAGGCGATCGGCGAGGTCGGCGGCTTCTCCTTCACGGTCAACGACCAGGTCCGCCTCTACCTGGTGGAGACGGCCGAGAAGGGCATGCACTGGATGCGCCTGACGGTCGAGGGCCGGGCCGGCCACGGCTCGATGGAGAACGACGACAACGCGATCACCGAGCTGTGCGAGGCGGTCGCCCGGCTCGGCCGGCACCAGTTCCCGCTGCGGATCACCAAGACCGTCCGGGCCTTCCTGGACGAGCTGTCGGACGCGCTCGGGGTCGAGCTGGACCCGGAGAACATGGACGAGACGCTGCGCGTGCTCGGCGGCATCGCCAAGATGATCGGCACCACGCTGCGGAACACCGCCCAGCCGACCATGCTCGGCGCCGGCTACAAGGTCAACGTGATCCCCGGTCAGGCCACCGCGCACGTGGACGGCCGCTTCCTGCCCGGCTACGAGGAGGAGTTCCTGGCCGAGCTGGACAGTGTGCTCGGCCCGCGCGTGAAGCGCGAGAGCCTGCACTCGGACAAGGCGATCGAGACCGGCTTCGACGGGGCCCTGGTCGAGGCGATGCAGACCGCGCTGCGGGCCGAGGACCCGATCGCCCGCGCGGTGCCGTACTGCCTGTCGGGCGGGACGGACGCCAAGTCCTTCCAGGACCTGGGCATCCGCTGCTTCGGCTTCGCGCCGCTCCAGCTGCCGCCGGAGCTGGACTTCGCCGGGATGTTCCACGGCGTGGACGAGCGGGTGCCGGTGGACGGGCTGAAGTTCGGCGCCCGGGTGCTGGACCGCTTCATCGACGCCTGCTGAGCCGTTCCGCGCGGCGGTGCCCGCGCTGATCAGGTGACTGGGTCGGCCCGCTCCCGGGGCTCCGGGGGCGGGCCGACCGCATTGTCCGAGCTGATGATTGTGGGACAGGAAGAAAGAGATCGACAGAAGCGATTCTGCTCGGAATTCCAGGCCGATCATGTGTGCGAGATCTCACCGTTGCGGGTGAATGGGAGATCCACTCCGTACCCCGTTTGCCGCAGCGTCGTTCATCCCTGTGCAGCCCGCCGAACGGGTTGCGTTGTCCATACAGGAGGAATGATGAAGGTCAAGAAGATCGCCGCTGTCGCCGCCGCCACCGGTGGCCTGGTGCTCGCCGCCGCCGGTGTCGCGTCCGCTCAGGGCGGCGCCGCCGCCGAGGGTGTGGCCGCCGGTTCCCCGGGTGTCGTCTCGGGCAACCAGATCCAGGTTCCGGTGCACATCCCGGTCAACTTCTGCGGCAACACCGTGAGCGTCGTGGGCGTGCTGAACCCGGCGTTCGCCAACCACTGCGCCAACTTCTGAGTCGACCTCCGGGCCGTCGGGGCCTGTTGAGCCGACTCACGCGAGCCCCCGGGCGGCGGACGCGCCGCGCCGGGGGCGTTCGCGTCCGCGCCGGGATACCGGATACACGGGATCCGACACGATCACTCGATCGAGTGAAGCGGGGTTTCGTTGCTCAACCTCCCCGTTGGCCTCTCGTTAACCCGTGTGCAGCCGAAGCCCTTGCGTGATTTACGGATATACGGAAATTCCGACTTTTTTGCAAGGTTCATGCCAAGGTCGACACGTCGTCTCGAAATGTCAGGGGAAAACATGAGGAAAGTAGCCAAGAAGGGGATCCTCACGGCCGTGGCCACCGGCAGTGTGCTGGCCTCGACCGCCGGCTACGCCTACGCGGGGGGCGCCGACGCGCAGGGGGTGGCCACCGGTTCACCCGGTGTCGTCTCGGGCAACTCGGTCCAGGTGCCGATCGAGGTGCCGATCAATGCCTGCGGCAACACGATCGATGTGATCGGCTTGCTGAACCCGTCCTTCGGCAACCGCTGTGCCAACGTCAGCGGCGGCGGCCATCAGGCGTCCAAGCCCGCCCATGGCGGCCAGTCCGGCACCACCGGCGCCGGCCGTACCGACAGCTCCAGTGCCAGTGGGAGCCAGGGTGCCACGGCTCCGGCCAGCACTCTGCCGGCCAGTACCCTCCCGGCGAGTGCCGTCCCGGACGCCGCGGGTCCGGCCACCAAGGTTCCGGGTGCCGATGGCACGGGTGTCGACGTCCCGGGGGCCGGCGCCTCCGGTGTCGCCGCCAACTCGGCGGGCGTGCTCTCGGGCAACAGCGTCCAGGCGCCGGTGGACGTTCCGGTCAACGCCTGCGGCAACTCGGTGAACGTGGCCGGCGTCGGCAACCCGGCCTTCGGCAACGACTGCGCCAATGTGGAGAAGGTCGAGAAGGTCACCCCGACGCCGCCGGCCGAGGGCTGCGTGGAGACCTGCCCGACCCCGCCGCAGACCTCCTCCGAGGAGGTGACGAGCGTCGCGCGCACCGGCGTGGCTCCGGCCACCTCCGCGTCCGCGGCCGTGGCGCCCGCCGCCAAGCCGGCGCCGTCCGCCCAGCTGGCCACCACCGGTGCCGGCAACGTCGAGCTGCTCGGGGCCGCCGGCCTCGCGATGCTGCTCGGCG
>NZ_LFVW01000867.1:0-3710 GCF_001182915.1 Kitasatospora sp. MY 5-36 | reverse complement strand
CGCGGCCTGGGTCACTGGGGTCACCTCGGTACCGGGCTTGTAGTCGGCGAAAAAGTCCCACCAGGCTCGGTCGACCGAGTTCGGGTCCTGGAGGTACTGCTGGTAGATCTCGTCGACGAGCCACTCATTGGGGCCGAAGCCAGTGGAGCTTGCCGAGCTGTTGGGGGTTTCAGGGGACTGTGGCGACACGGCGGCAACCGCCCTCTTCCGCTTCCTTTTGGGATGTTTGGACAGCGGGGATTAAGGCTACGCCCCTGACCAGTGATCGCGCAGTCCCCGGGGCCCAGGCGTCGCCCAGATCACAGTGCTGACCTGCACTTTGGCTGAAAAAGTGCGTTAGAAAGCCGTATCTGAGGGGAACCGATCAGCGCCGAACAGGGGGCATATCGGGGCCAAAGCGGACAAAAACCCGGCCAAATCCTCTAACGATCTTCGTAGACCGCTGTGTCGGATCTGTGACAAATGTCCCGACCGTCGCTCTGACGCCGTGCGGGCAGCCGGACCTCGATCCGGCAGCCGCGCGGGGACTCGGCCACCGCGATCCGTCCGCCGTGCAGGTCCACCGCCCAGCGGGCGATGGCCAGGCCCAGTCCGGTGCCGCCGTCCGAGCCCGGTCCGGCGGCGGTCGCGGTGCCGCTGCGGCTGAACCGCTCGAAGACCCGGGAGCGGTCGGCCGGCGGGATGCCGGGGCCCTCGTCCTCGACCTCCAGCAGCAGGCCGCCCTCCTCGCCCTCCGGCCTCGCCCGCACCGTCACGGTGCCGCCGGGCGGGGAGTGCTTGCAGGCGTTGTCGACCAGGTTGGCGACCACCTGGTGGAGCCGTTCCGGGTCCGCCACGCCGGTCAGGCCGGTCGGGCTGACCTCCAGGGCCAGCCGGACGTCCCCGCGCCGGGAGAAGGCGCCGCCGGCCGTCGCACCGTCCACGGTGACCCCGCGCAGCACGCCGTCCAGGAACTCGCGCACCTCGAAGGGGCGGGCGTCCAGGGCGACCACGCCGTCGTCGATCTTGGAGAGGTCGAGCAGGTGGGTGACCAGGCGGCCGAGCCGCTCGGTCTGCTCCAGGGCCGCCCCCAGGGTGGCCGGATTGGGCTGGACGACGCCGTCCACCACGTTCTCCAGGACGGCGCGCAGCGCGGCGATCGGCGTCCGCAGTTCGTGCGAGACGTTGGCGACCAGCTCGCGGCGGTGCCGGTCGGCGGCCTGGAGGTCGGCGGCCATGGCGTTGAAGGCGGCCGCCAGCTCGCCGATCTCGTCGCGCGAGTTCACCTCGACCCGGCGGCTGTAGTCGCCGGAGGCCATCGCGCGGGCGGCGGCCGTCATCTCGCGCAGGGGGGCGGTCAGCCCGTGCGCGAGGAACTGCATGAAGAGCAGTGAGGCGATCATGGAGAAGACCATGATGATCCGGATCTGGGTCTCGGACCGGATCGCCACGACCACCATCCCGGTGGCCAGGCACACGGAGACGATCACGAGCAGGGTGAGCTTGCCCTTGATCGAGCGGACCGGGTCGAGCGGCCGGATGTCGGCCCAGACCCGGCGGGCGGCACGGGCGGCCAGGTTCTGCGGCCGCGTGTCGGCGGATTCCCCGTTGCGTTGCTGTGGAAAGGTCATCGGTTCCTTGTGGTCCCCGCGGTGTCGGCCCGCGTGGTGGCACGGCGTCGTCCGGGCTGCGGGCCCCCCGGTGGCCCGTCGCCCTGGGAGGCCCTAGGAGAGCGGGGCCTCCAGCGCGTATCCGACACCGTGGACGGTGCGGATCCAGCTGGCGCCGATCTTCCGGCGCAGCGCCTTGACGTGGCTGTCCACCGTGCGGGTGCCGGAGGCGTCGGTCCAGTCCCAGACCTCGGCCAGCAGCTGCTCGCGGGTGAGCACGGCGCGCGGCTGGGCGGCCAGGCAGGCGAGCAGGTCGAACTCGGTCGGCGTCAGGTGGACGTCGCCCGAGGCCAGCCGGACCCGGCGCTGCACGTGGTCGATCTCCAGCTCGCCGAACCGCAGGCTGCCCAGCGCGGGCGTGCGGGCGGCCTGCTGGGCGCGCTCGACGCGGCGCAGCAGGACGTTGACGCGGGCGGCCAGTTCGCGCATCGAGAACGGCTTGGTCATGTAGTCGTCCGCGCCGACGCCGAGGCCGACCAGCAGGTCCGTCTCGTCGTCGCGGGCGGTCAGCATCAGCACCGGCACCGGGCGCTGGGCCTGGATCCGGCGGCACACCTCCAGGCCGTCGAAGCCGGGCAGCATGATGTCGAGGACCACCAGGTCCGGCTGCCAGGTGTGGAAGCCGTCGACCGCGCCGGGGCCGTCGTGGGCCACGGCGACCTTGAAGCCCTCGGCGCCCAGCCGGGCGGCGATCGACTCGGCGATCGTGGGCTCGTCCTCCACCACCAGGACTCTGCGCTGGCTGCTCACAGTGCCGCCGGCGTTGTGGTTGTCCTGCTGAATCTCTGTCACGGTCACGCCACCGCCCCCAGGGCTGCGGGCCGGCCACCTGTGGGGATGGCGGGGCTCCGCTCGTAGTCTTGTTCCGTCGTGGACTGTGCCGGGTCCGCCGTCCCGTCGCGCGATCGGGAGCCGAGGACGGATGGTCGGCCGCCCACTTCTCCCGCGCACTTCGCAGCGTACGGACAGCGGATGCTTCCCGGCAGGTGGACCGGACGTTTCCGGCCCGTGGGCCGGCTGTCGGGCCGCCCTCGGACCCACTGCACGAGTGGGCACGGGCCGATACCTTACCCGTCGAATTTTCTCTGCGTAACGGTACGTATGCAGTGCAGTTGACGCCAAGTCGCCGGTCAGAGGCCCTGGTGCCCCGTTTATGGGGAGAAGGTCTGGACCAATGTCGGGAATCCGGCGGTCCGCTACGGCGACGGTCTTCACGGGCTTCTTTCAGGTGCCTCTCAGAACCTCGACGTACCGTGGCCACGTGAGCGCCCGGCCGGGCGGAATCCGCGGCGCGCGCCGGTACGTTGGGCATCCGGCGGGGAGCCGGTGGCTGCGGCGTGGAGCGGAGGCGGCATGGCGGGACTCGGGCGGGGTGCCGACGGGTACGGGAGTGCGGGGGCGCCGTACGGAATGCTCCGCCTCGGGCTGCGCACCGGCGTCCTGGAATGGCTGCTGGAGCGGGTGCCGACGCCCCGGAGAACGCCCTTTACGCTCGGGTACCTCGCCGTCGTGGGAGCCACCACGACCTTCGCCCGGCTCGCCGATCCGGAACTCGTCCAGCGTCTGCAGGAGGCCTCCAGTTCGGACGGCCACAACCTGCTCCAGCATCCTTTGCGCGCCCTTGTGCTGAGCGGGTTCTGGGTGGCCGGCGAGGTGTGGATGCCGTACCTGTGGGGATTCGCCCTCACCCTCGCCCCGTTGGAGCGCAGGGTCGGCCCGGCCCGGGCCGCGGCGGTGTTCGCGGCCGGGCATGTCGCGGCGACGCTGCTCTCCCAGGGGGTGGTGATCACCGCGGTGGAGACCGGGCGGATGGCGCCCGAGGCGATGGACTACCTGGACATCGGGGTCAGCTACGGCGTGCTCGCCTGCCTGGGCGCGGTGGCCGGGCTGCTCTCCTGGCGCGGGCGGCTGCTCGCGCTGGGCGGCGCCGGGCTGATGATCGCCGAGCAGATCGCCACCGACAAGGACGTGATCACCGGGGTGGGGCACCCGGCCGCGGTGCTGACCGGGGTCGCGCTGTGGCGCTGGCTGCGCCGGGCCGAGCGGCGCCCGCCCCGGCCG
>NZ_LFVW01000866.1:0-3719 GCF_001182915.1 Kitasatospora sp. MY 5-36 | reverse complement strand
CGCCCGACAGCGGACCGGACACCACCACCGGCGGCAGCAGCGCCGTCGCCTCGGCGTCGCTCACCGCCGGCACCGGCGGCAGCAGGGTGGTCGCGGCCGCGTCGTCGAACGCGGGCACCGCCGGCAGCACCGCGGTCGCCGCCGCGTCGTCCACCGGGTAGCCGTACGGCGACTGGTGGCCGGGCTGCTGCGGCGGGACGTACGGCTGCTGCTGCTGCGGGTACGGCTGCTGTCCCTGGGGCGGGTACGGCCGGTGGGGCTGCTGCGGCCACTCGCCGTGGCCGCCGTGGTTCGGGTGGTTCGGGTTGTTCATGTCCGTCACGCCGCTCAGCCTCCCGCGAACGGCGGGAGGACCTCGACCGTCCCGCCCTCGGTCAGGGCGACGGTCGCGTGGTCGCGGCCGCCCACCTGGGCCCCGTCGACCAGGTACGAGCAGTGCCCGAGCAGCTGGACGAGCTTCGGCCGGTCGGCGTGCCGCGCCCTGGCCGCCGCCAGCGCCTCCGCCAGGGTCGCCGCCTCGTACGGCTCCTCGGCCAGCCCGGCCTCGGACTTCGCCGCCGCCCAGTAGCGGATCGTCCCGCGCACCCGGGCGCCGCTCGCGGGCTCGGTGGTCGCGCCCATCGGGCCACCCCTTCTCGTCGTCCTCGCCCGGCTCCGGTACCCCGGTCCGGCTCGCCACCGCGACGGCCGCCCGACCACCCGAACGATGGACCCGAACAGCGCCTCCGATGTGCGCCCCCCATGATGGCGTGTCGGCCACCACGAGCGGCAATCGCCCTGGCCGGACCGGAACGGAGTGCGCACCGGCCTCGCACCGGACCGCCACCCGGAGGCGCCGGACCAGCGCCGGACCGGCGCTCGAAGCTGTGTCCAGCCTCACCCGGCGCACGCCCGAATTGGGCGAACCGCCGGATTCCGGCACTCCCGGCGGAGGGGGCGGTCGGCTATCCTCGACCACCAAGAGGGATCCGGGCAGAGTCGCCCCCGGGTCCTTTTGTGCTTCCAGGACGCCGGTACGGACGTTCTTGCGATTCGTCGGCCCACCCCCGGCGCGCAGCAGGGACCTCCCGGCCGGCGCGGCACAACGACGTGCCCCGGCCGGCCGGGGCATCGCCACCCGGCACCGGGCCGCCACCCGGCACCGGACCAGACCGGAGGGTTCGCGGTGAGGAACAGGGCAGAAACGGTGCGCCCGGGGTTGCGGGACCCCCGGCGGACCCGCCGTCGCGCCCCGCACGCCGTCCGCTCCCCCGGTCCGCCGCGACCGGCCGTCGTCCTCCCCTCCCCCTCAGCACGTGCGCCATCCGGCTGTGGCGGCAGCCGTCACGCGACCGCGACGACCCGGAAAGGGGACCACCGGGTATGAGTTCTCTCCTCCTCCTCACCAATGCGCTGCAACCGTCCGCCGAAGTGCTGCCCGCCCTCGGACTGCTGCTGCACAACGTCCGGGTGGCCCCCGCCGAGGGCTCGGCCCTGGTGGACACGCCCAGCGCGGACGTCATCCTGGTCGACGGCCGGCGTGACCTGCCGCAGATCCGCAGCCTCTGCCAGCTGCTGCGGTCCACCGGCATCGGCTGCCCGCTGATCCTGGTGGTCACCGAGGGCGGCCTGGCCGCCGTCACCGCCGAGTGGGGCATCGACGACGTCCTGCTGGACACCGCGGGCCCGGCCGAGGTCGAGGCCCGGCTGCGGCTCGCGCTCGGCCGCCTCCAGGTCGTCACCGACGACAGCCCGATGGAGATCCGCAACGGCGACCTCTCGGTCGACGAGGCGACCTACTCCGCCAAGCTCAAGGGCCGGGCGCTCGACCTCACCTTCAAGGAGTTCGAGCTGATCAAGTACCTCGCGCAGCACCCCGGCCGGGTCTTCACCCGGGCGCAGCTGCTGCAGGAGGTCTGGGGCTACGACTACTTCGGCGGCACCCGGACGGTGGACGTGCACGTCCGGCGGCTGCGCGCCAAGCTCGGCGTGGAGCACGAGCAGCTGATCGGCACGGTGCGCAACGTCGGCTACCGCTTCGTCGTCCCGGAGAAGCCCGAGAAGGGCGAGCGGCCGGAGCTCGCCCAGCGCCCCGCCACCACCCTGGACGCCTGAGGACCGGCCGGGCGGGCCGCGTCCCCCGCCCGGCTTGTCCGGTTCCTCCCGGAGCCGCCCGCCGGCCTGCCGAACAAGGCCCCAGCTCCCCCTGCCGCCCCGGAGGCCACACGCGTAGACTCCCCCCGTGGCCAAAGTGACGCGCGACGATGTAGCCCGGCTGGCTGGTACCTCGACCGCGGTCGTCAGCTACGTCATCAACAACGGTCCGCGCCCGGTCGCACCCGCGACCCGGGAGAAGGTCCTCGCGGCGATCGACCAGCTCGGCTACCGGCCGAACAGCGTCGCCCAGGCGATGGCCTCCCGGCGCACCAACCTGATCGGCATGGTCGTCCCGGACGCCCGCCAGCCCTTCTTCGCCGAGATGGCGCACGCCGTGGAACGGGCCGCCTCCGAGCGCGGCAAGCTCGTGCTGATCGGCAACTCCGACTACGTGGACGACCGCGAGGTGCACTACGTCCGCGCCTTCCTCGGGATGCGCGTCTCCGGCCTGATCCTGGTCAGCCAGGGCCCCTCGCAGCGCGCCGCCGAGGAGTTCGCCGCGATGGAGGGCGCCAAGGTCGTGCTGCTGCACCGCCGGCCCGAGGCGATCGACGACGTCGCGGTGGTCACCGACGACGTGGCGGGCGCCGAGGCGATCGTGCGCCACCTGCTGGAGGTGCACGGGCACCCGTACGTGGCCTGCTTCGGCGGCCCGGTCGAGTCCCCCGCCCCCGGCGACCCGGTCATCGACCACGTCGAGGGCTGGCAGCGCGCCATGGACGCGCACGGCGTCCCCACCGAGCCGCACCTGATCGACGCGCCCTTCCACCGCTACGGCGCCTACGACGTCGCGCTCGGTGTGCTCCGCTCGCCGGACCGGCCGCGGGCGATCTTCTGCTCCACCGACGACCAGGCGATCGGCGTGCTGCGGGCCGCCCGCGAGGTCGGCCTGCGGGTCCCGGAGGACCTCGCGGTGGCCGGCTTCGACGACGTGCCGGAGGCCGCGCTCGCCGACCCGCCGCTGACCACCGTCGCCTCCGACCGCGACGCGATGGCCCGGGCCGCCGTGGACCTGGTGCTGGACGACTCGCTGATGGTGCCCGGCTCGGACACCGAGCGGGTCCGCACCTTCCCGTCCCGGCTGGTCATCCGCCGTTCCTGCGGCTGCGGCGGCGACGCCCCCGGCCGGTCCGTAGCGGAGTAGCCGGCCCGGACCGGAGCGGCGGGCCCGTACCGGAACGGCCGGTTCCGCTCGGCAGGCGGGCTGACCAGGCTTTATGAGAACCCAACGGGCTTCTCTCCCCGTTCTGAGCCGGTTCTCATCCACTCCTCATGCACCGGGCCGAGCTTGGTCGACATGAGCGAGAAGCAGCAGCACCCCAGCGAGCAGTACGGCCCGTACGAGCCCCACGAGCAGTACGACCCCTACCAGGCCCACGGCCGGTACGGGCAGCACGGCCAGTACCAGGCCCACGGGCAGTACGAGGCCCAGGAGCCCCGGGTGATCGAGGGCACCGTGCTCGGCAGCGGCCCGGCCGCCGGCGGCTCCGGCACCACCGGCGCGGACGGGTACGGGCCCGGGTACAGCTACCGCGAGGACCACTCCGACGGCGGCTTCGACGCCCCGCCGCCGCCCCCGCCGA
>NZ_LFVW01000865.1:0-3732 GCF_001182915.1 Kitasatospora sp. MY 5-36 | reverse complement strand
TCGTGCCAGCCGATGCCGGTGTTGATGATGGTCGACCCGGCGGCCGGGCGGATCGTCTTCGCCGGCACCGACCACCGCGGCCTCGGCCGGGTGACCGGCATGACGGACAGCACCCCGCTGTTCGGGCCCGGCCCGATCCACTTCGACCGGGACCCGTCCGCCCGCGGCGGCGAACTCGTCTTCACCAGCCTGCGGGACGGCCCGCTGCCCCAGGTGTACCTGCGCGACGCGGCCGGCGCGGTGCACCGGCTCACCACCGGGATGGACACCGCCCACCCCGCGCTCGCCCCCGACGGCAAGGGCGTCGTCTTCGAGGCCCTGGAGCCCCGCGCCGGGGACGCCGGCCCCCGGCACGTCCTGTGGGCCGTCAACCGGGACGGCAGCGGCCTGCGCCGGATCACCGAGGGCGCGGCCGACGAGACCCACCCGACGGTCTCGCCCGACGGCAAGTGGATCGCGTACTCCTGCGACGGCGAACCGTCGCACCGTCAGATCTACCTGAGGCCGTTCGAGGGCGGCGCGCCCGTCAAGGTCACCAGCGTGACCAGCGGGGACGCCGTCGACCCGGCCTGGAACCCGGTGAACGACGACGCCCACCGCAACGAGATCGTCTACACCCGGGACGAGGGCGCCCAGGGCCGCACCCTGGTCCTCACCTCGCCCACCGGCGGCGAGAAGGCCTTCTTCCCCGGCACCGGCTCCGCCTGGAAGACCGGCTCGGCCGGCTGGCTGGCCGACGGCAGCGGGGTGCTCTTCCTCAGCGCCGACCTGCTCGACCCCAACGACCCGACCCCGCAGCCCGACCCGTCCCGGCCGCCGGTGGTGAACCTCTACCGGGCGCTGACCTGCAACTGCGAAGCGCCGAAGGTGCTCTACCGCGCCAACCGGCTGATCGCCACGCCGACCTGGCTGGGCACCCAGACCGAGGGCGGCCCCGTCGTCGAGCAGACCAGCGCCTCCGGCGCCAACGTCGCCGACGTCGAGGACGTCCTCCCCGACGGCTCCGACCCGCGCGACCTCGGCATCAGCGTGCTCCGCGAGGACCCGGCCGCCGCCGACAACACCAGCACCGACCCGGGCGCCGACCCGCTGTTCCACCCCCGCCCCGGCTTCGACCCCTGGTACGAGCGCCAGACCTACACGCCCGACGGCCGCCGGATCGTGGTCACCCGCTACGAGGACGGCCCGGCCGGACGGATCCAGCGGATCTGGACCGCCGACGGCGACGGCGCCGACCCGCAGCCGATGAACCTCGCCGGACGCGGCCCGAACGACCGCGACACCGACCCGTCGATCTCCCCGGACGGCCGGCTGATCGTGTTCAGCCGCAGCGCCCCGGCCACCGGCCAGGACCCGGCCCGGCCCGGGCGGGTGCTGATCGCCGAGGTCGCCACCGGGAAGATCGTCGGCACCGTCCAGCCGCCGGCCGGCCAGCAGGGTGCCTCCGACGGCCAGCCGTTCTGGTCCCCCGACGGCAAGCTGATCGCCTTCTCCCGGACGGCGGTGGTCAACGGGAACGCCGGCAACCTGCACGTCTGGACCGTCACCGCCGACGACCTCACCCGGCAGACCGACCTCAGCCGGACGGCCTGCCCGGGCAGCTGCGACGTCATCGACGACAGCCCCGCCTTCGCCCCCGACGGCCGCCGCATCGCCTTCAACCGCAAGGCCGGTGACGGCGGGAACAACCAGCAGGACGGCGTCGTCGTCACCTCGCCGACCGGCGAGGACTGCACGGTGGTCGTGCCCACCGGGCTCGGCCAGGGCGCCTGCACCCGGCCGCTGCCCGACCGCCCCACCATCGGGCCCTTCCAGCCCCGCGACGTCGCCTGGACGGCGAACAGCGCGCAGCTGGTCCTGACCTCCCGCCGCGCCGCGCCGCCGAACTCACCGGAGGGGCTCAAGGTCTACGACTTCGCCAGCGCGAAGCTCACCGAACTCGACTGGCGGCTGCCGGGCCGCCAGAAGGAGCCGGCCGTCCAGCAGTCCGTCGACCTGGCGGTCAGCGTGCCCGAGCGGACCCCGGCCGTCCCCGTCGACGGCAGCACCGAGGTGACCGTCACCGTCACCAACAAGGGCCCCGCGCCCTCACCCGGCACCGCCCTCACCGTCTCGGTGCCGACCGGCGCCCGGCTCGACAAGCTGACCACCCCGACCGGGACGTGCGACGCGGCCGCCCTGCGCTGCGAACTCGGCACCCTGACCCCGCGCCAGGTGGTCCGGATCAAGGCCACCCTGGTCGGCACCCGGCCGGGCGTCCCGGACTTCGGCTGGACCGTCACCGGGACGGTCGTCGACCCGTACCCCGACGACGACTCCGCCCGGACCTTCCTGCCGGTACTGGAACCGTCGACTCCCTCGCCGAGCCCGAGCCCGACCCCCTCGCCGACCGCGACGCCCACCCCGACACCGACGCCCACACCCACCCCGACCCCGCCCCCGACCGTGACGCCCAGCCCCGCACCGCCGCCGCCCCCGGCGCCCGCCCCGGCACCGCCGCCGCAGGCCGGTCCGGAGATCACGGTCGGCGCCCAGCCCAACCCCGGCTACGTCGGCGGCCGCGTGACCGTCAGCTACACCGTGCGCAACACCGGCCAGGCCCGTGCCACCGGACTGCGCCTCACCCTCGGCCTGCCCGTCGGCGTGCCCACCGGGGCCCTGCCCCCCGGCTGCCGCAACGGCACCTGCACGGTGAGCGACCTGGCCCCGGGCCGCAGCGCGGTCGTCCGGGTGGTGCTCTCACCCGTCGCGGCGCTGGACACCACCATCACCGCCGAGCTCACCACCACCGGCACCGACGCCACCCCCGGACCGTACCGGGCCAGCACCCCGCTGCGCATCCTCCAGCCCCGCATCGTCGCGGTGCCGCCGATCGGCAAGCCCGGCTTCGTCACCTCGGTGCGCGGCGTGGACTTCCCGCCCGGCGCACCCGTCCGGTTCACCTGGCAGCCCGGCATCACCGCCGAGGCCGCCCCCACCCGCCCGAAGGGCGACGGGACCTTCGCCGGCCAGCTGCTCATCCTCCCCAAGGACGAGACCGGGCCGCGCACCATCACCGCCGAAGGCCCCGGATTCTCCCCGGTGACCTGCCCCTTCCTCGTCGTCGAGGGCAGCATCGGCCCGCCCGGGGAGGTGGAGCGCCGGTGATCCACGAGGTCGACGAGGCGCTGCGGCAGCTGCTCGCCGAGACCGGGCTGCCCGAACGAGGCATCGAGGTCGTCTTCGACGCCCCCACCCGGGACTTCGCCGCCCGGCGCAACGCCCCCACCGTCAGCGTCTTCCTGTACGGGCTCCGCGAGGACACCGGCCGCCGACAGGCCGGCACCGTCGCGGAGCACGACGCGGACGGCCTGGTGACCGGCCACCGCCCCGCGCCCCGCTGGTTCGAACTGGCCTACCTGGTCACCGCCTGGACCAACCGGCCGCAGGACGAACACCGGCTGCTCGCCGAGGTGTTGCAGTGCCTGACCGCCACCGACACGCTGCCAGCCCGGCTGCTCACCGGCACGCTCGCCGAACTCGGACTGACCGTCGGACTGGACATCGCGGGGCGCGACACCGGCCTGCCGTCGGTGTCCGACGTCTGGTCCTCGCTCGGCGGGGAGCTGCGGCCCTCCGTCGACCTGCGGGTGCTCGCCCCGCTGCCCGGCGGACGCACCCCGGCCGGACCGCCCGTCACCGAGGGGCTGGTGCTGCGCGCCGGCGACACCACCCCGGCGGGCCCGCCGCCCG
>NZ_LFVW01000864.1:0-1385 GCF_001182915.1 Kitasatospora sp. MY 5-36 | reverse complement strand
CGGGCCGACTGGGCGGCGCTCGACGCGGCGCTGGCCCGGGCCGAGGAGCTGCGCGCCGGCGGCGAACTGGCCGACGACGACTACCTGATCGTGCTGCAGACCCGCGCCTACGCCGCCCACCACGACCTCTCCGAGGCGCTGCCCGAGCCCGCCGCCGAGGTGACCGGGCGCTTCGAGGCGGCGGTCGGCGGCTACCGGCGGGCCGCCGTGGAGCTGGGCTCCGAGCGGCGGGCCGCCACCTCCCGGCAGTACACCGCCGACATCGCCGCCCGGCAGGGCCGGCTGGCCGAGGCGGAGGCCGAACTGCGCGAGGTGCTGGCCCAGTTGGACGCGGCCGAGCTGCCCTGGCACACCCCGCGGGTGCTCGGCCTGCTGGGCCAGGTGCTGCTGCAGGGCCACGAGCCGGGCCAGGCGGTCGAGGTCTTCCACCGGGCGCTGGCCGAGGCCGTGCGCTGGGGCGACGACTCCTACCCGTACGCGCCGACGTACATGATGCTCGGCCACTCCTGCCTCCAGGTGGGCGACCTCGGCGGTGCGGTCCGCGCGCTGTCGGAGGCGGCCGCGCGCTACGACCGCAAGGGCGCCGAGGCGGTCGAGGAGGCCGCCCGGGTGCGCCTGCAACTGGCCGACGTGCTGCGTGACACCGGCCGGGCGGCGGACGCGGTGGCCGTCCTGGAGTCGGTGCTGCTGGACGCGTCGGCGGCGCGGCTGGACGTCCGGATTCTCGCCCAGGGCCGGCTGGACCTCGCCCGGGGCCTGTCCGACCTGGAGGAGCACCGGGACGCCGCCGAGGAGTACCTGCGGCTGGCCGACCTGGTGGCCGGGTGGGAGGACCAGGAGACCCACACCATGGTCGCCTGCGAGGCCACCCTGGCGCTCGCCCGGGCCGAGCGCTGGGACGCCGCCGAGGCGGCGCTGGCCCGCGCCCGGGAGGCGCACGGCAAGGCCCCGCAGGTGGACCAGCTGGCCGCCACCCTGCGGGAGCTGGCCCGGCTGACGACGCGGGAGAAGGGCGAGGAGGGGCTGGCGGCGGCGCTCGCCCTGCTGGCCGAGGCGGACGCGGTCGGCGAGGCGGCCGAGCGGTCCGGCGAGGAGTACAACTCCTGGTACCTGCGCGGCGGTTCGCACTACGAGCGGGCGCGTTCGCTGGCCGTCGCCGGGCGGCACGAGGAGGCGCTGGCCGAGGTCGAACGGGCCATCGCGGAGTACGAGGCGGGCGGGGCGCGGGCCGAGTCCCCGCGGGCGGAGGCCGTCCGGCTGGCCGCGCTGATCGAGGGCAGCGACCTGGGGCGCACCGACGCGGCGGTGGCCCGGCTGGCCGCCGGCATCGCGCGCTGCGAGGCGGCCGGGCTGCCGGAGGCGGCGGAGGTGCTGGCGGAGCTGCG
>NZ_LFVW01000085.1:0-29596 GCF_001182915.1 Kitasatospora sp. MY 5-36 | reverse complement strand
CGGGGGCGCTGGGCGTGTGGCCGGCGGGCGTGCCGGGGGCCGGGTCGGTGGTGGCGGGTTCGCCGCCGGCGGCCGGGGCGGTGGTCGGGGGGGTGGCGCTGGGGCTGCTGCTAGCGGACACGCCGGGCCAGGGGGTGGCGGTGGTGGCGCCGTGTCCGGTCCGGAGGTCGAAGTCCTGGGTGGGGGTGCCGTCGAGGGCGGCGGCGGTGTAGGCGGTCCAGATCCGGGTGGGGAAGGCGCCGCCGTTGATCCGGCTGAGTCCGGCGGTGCCGGCCAGCGGTTCCTTGGCGTGGGTCTTCGGGTTCTCCCGGAACAGGCCGACGGTGGTGGCGAGTTCGGGGGTGTAGCCGGCGAACCAGGCGGAGAGGTTGGAGTCGGTGGTGCCGGTCTTGCCGGCGGCGGGGCGGCCGAGGTCGAGGGCGGCGGCACCGGTGCCGCGCGGGCTGATGACGTCGCGCAGCACGTCGGTGACGGAGTCGGCGATCTCCCGGTCGAGGGCGTCGGTGGGGTTGTGCTCGGGCATCTTGGGGACGTCGACGGCGCCGCCGGGGTTGACGCGTTCGAGTTTGAGGACGGACCAGGGGGTGTGCGCCTGGCCGTGGTCGGCGATGGTGGCGTAGGCGCCGGCCAGGTCGAGGGCGCTGGGGGTGGCGGTGCCGAGGGTCATCGAGGTGTTGGCCGGGTCCATGCCGCGGACGCTGTCGGGGATGCCGAGTCTGACGGCGGTCTCCCGGACGCGGGCGAGTCCGGCGTCCACGCCCTCCTGGGCGTACACGGAGTTGACGGACTTCACCATGGCGTAGCGCAGGGTGATGTTGCCGTAGTCGACGCCGTCCTCGTTGGGCGGGGCGTAGGGGGTGGGGCCGCCGGTGACGGGGCGTTCGCTGGTGCCGTCGTAGCGGGACTCGGTGGTGATCGGGCGGCCGTCGAGGTCGTGCTGGGCGACCAGGCCGGCGGCGAGGTCGATGGGCTTGAAGGTGGAGCCGATCTGGTTGTCCTGGCGCAGCGCGTCGTTGTAGGGCTGCTTGGCGTAGTCGGGGCCGCCGTAGACGGCGACGACCCGGCCGGTGGCGGGTTCGACGGAGGCGCCGGCGACCCGGACGTCGGTGTCGGTGGTGGGACGGGCCTGGGGGTCGAGTTCGCCGGTGAGCTGCTCCTGGACGGCCTTGGCGAAGGCGTCCTGCCGGAGCTTGTCGAAGGTGGTGGTGATGCGCCAGCCGCCGGCCTTGAGGGTGGCGGCGTCGATGGTGCCGGAGGAGACGAGGTAGTCGTCGGCGACGCCGACCAGGTACCCGGCCTGGCCGGCCAGGCCGGTGGCGGGCTGGGGGTCGATCGGGTCGGGGAAGGTGGTGGCGGCGCGGTCGGCGGGGGTGAGGAAGCCGAGTTGGACCATGCCGTCGAGGGCGTAGTTCCAGCGGGCGACGGCCTTCTCGCGGTTGGCGGGGGTGGCGGTCTTGACGTCGTAGAGGCTGGGGGCCTGGAGCAGGGAGGCGAGGTAGGCGCCCTGGCCGAGGGTGAGTTGGGAGACGTCGACGCCGTAGTAGGCGTGGGCGGCGCTCTGGATGCCGTAGGCGCCGCGGCCGAAGTAGCTGCTGTTGAGGTAGCCGGCGAGGATCTCGCGCTTGTCGCGCTGCTGGTCGACCTTGAGGGCGATGAGCAGTTCGCGGCCCTTGCGCTCGAGGGTGCGGTCCTGGGTGAGGTAGTAGTTCTTGACGTACTGCTGGGTGATGGTGGAGCCGCCCTGCATGCCCTTGCCGAGCAGGGTGTTCCAGCCGGCCCGGAGCATGCCCTTCAGGTCGATGCCGCGGTTCTGGTAGAAGGTGCGGTCCTCGGCGGAGACGACGGCCTGCTGGGTCGGGAGCGGGATCTGGTCGATGGTGACGTCGGTGCGGTTGACGGCGCCGGTGCGGGCGATCTCGGTGGTGCCGTCGGCGTAGAGGTAGATGTTGTTCTGGGCGACGGCGTGGGCGTTGGGGTCGGGCACCGGGACGATGACGTAGAGCACGGCGAAGCCGCCGGCGGCGAGCAGGAGCAGCGCGGTGAGGGTGCCGAGGGTGATCCGCCAGGTGGGCAGGAGCCGGCGCCAGAGCGGGAGGGCGCGGCGGGCCTCGCGGCGGGCGGCCCGTTTGGCCTGGCGGCGGGTGCTCAAGGTCATGCCGAGATTATCTGCTATTTGACGTCGGCTCAGGTCGGAAAAACCGGGTGCGGGTGGTGCGGGCCGGAGGTACGGTGAAAGGTGAAAACCGCATAGCGCACCGACTTTTCGGCGCACTGGCCTTCCAGTGCACCGGCTTTCCGGCGCACCGACTTCCGCAGCTCCGCCCGCCAGGCCCGGCACCCCCCGGGTACGGCCGGTCGGAGCCGCTGGGGCGTGCGCGGATGTCGAGGGGCGCCTCCCTCTGCCCACATTTGTCGACAAGGAGACAATATGCTCTACGCCGCCGTTGCCCGCGGCGCCTTCCGCCGCTACTCCACCTACCGGGCCGCCACCGTGGCCGGCACCTTCACCAACACCGTCTTCGGCATCATCCTGGCCTCCTCCTTCCTCGCCCTCTGGCAGGCCCGCCCCGGCCTCGGCGGCTACGACCAGAGCCAGGCCGTCACGTACATCTGGGTCAGCCAGAGCCTGCTGGTCACCGTCGCGGTGTGGGGCGGCGGCTTCCAGGACGATCTCCAGGACCGCTTCCGCAGCGGCGACATCGCCGTCGACCTCTACCGCCCGGTCGACTTCCAGGGCTGGTGGCTGGCCTCCGACCTCGGCCGGGCCGGCTTCCAGGCGCTGGTGCGCGGCACCGTGCCGATGCTGATCGGCGCGCTGGTGTTCCGCATCCGGCTGCCCGAACACCCGCTGACCTGGGCGTTCTTCCTGCTCTCCGTGCTGCTCGCGGTGATCGTCAGCTTCGGGCTGCGCTTCCTGGTCTCGATCACCGGCTTCTGGCTGCACGACTCGGAGGGGGTGCGCTCGGTGATGCTGGTGGTCTCGATGTTCTTCTCCGGGATGCTGCTGCCGGTCGCGCTGTTCCCCGGCTGGCTCGGCGACCTCGGCCGGGTGCTGCCCTGGTCGGCGCTGGTGAACGTCCCCACCGACGTCTTCCTGGAGCGGACCGGCGGCGCCGCGCTGCTCGGGCCGCTCGGCTTCCAGCTCGGCTGGGCCGCGGTGCTGCTCGCCGCCGGGCGGGGCGCCCAGTGGCTGGCCACCCGCAGGGTGGTGGTGCAGGGTGGCTGAGCAGTTCGTGCGGCAGCCCCTCGGGCCCCGCGACTCCTTCGGGCCCCGCGAGCCCCTCGGGCCCCGCACCGCCTGGGCGCTGCGCTCCTGGTGGCTCTGCGCCCGGATGTGGATGCGCTCGATGATGGCCTACCGGGCCTCCTTCGCCCTGAACCTGGTGGCCAGCCTGGTCACCCACTCCCTCGACTTCGTGGTGCTGGTGATCATGTTCCGGCACACCGACCGGCTCGGCGGCTGGAGCCTGCCGGAGACCGCCTTCCTCTACGCCACCGCGGCCTTCTCGCTCGGCACGGCCAACCTGCTGGTCGGCTCGGCCGAGGGCCTGGGCGCGCGGATCCGGAGCGGCTCGCTGGACACCATGCTGATCCGGCCCGCGCCCGCGCTCTCCCAGCTGTGCGCGGAACGCTTCACGCTGCGCCGGCTCGGCCGCCCGCTCCAGGCCGTCGCCGTGCTGGTCTGGTCGCTGACCGCCCTGGACGTGCACTGGACCTGGGACCGGGTGCTGCTGGTGCCCGTCCTGCTGCTCTGCGGCACCGTCATCTTCGGCGCGGTCTACGTCGGCGGCGCCACCGTCCAGTTCTGGTGGGGCGAGTCCAAGGAGATCCAGAACTCCTTCACCTACGGCGGCGCGACCCTGCTGCACTACCCGCCGACGATCTTCGCCAAGGAGCTGGTCGCCGCGGTGGTCTTCGGCGTCCCGCTGGCCTTCGTCAACTGGCTGCCCACGCTGCGCATCCTCGACCGGCCCGACCCGCTCGGCCTGCCCACCGCCTTCCAGTTCGCCTCCCCGGTCGCCGCCGCGGTCTGCGTCCTCGCCGCCGGACTCGCCTGGCGGGCCGGGCTGCGCGCCTACCGCGGCACCGGCAGCTGAACCCCCGCCGCTTCGCTTCGCTTCGTGAGGAACCCCATGGCACTGATCGAACTGCAGGACGTCCACCGCACCTTCACCGTGCGGACCCGCACCGGCCGGTTCAGCCGGGCCAGGCGCGAGGTCCGCGCGGTGGACGGGCTCGGCTTCACCGTCGAGGCCGGCGAGTGCGTCGGCTACATCGGGCCCAACGGGGCCGGCAAGTCCACCACCATCAAGATGCTCACCGGCATCCTCGTCCCCAGCTCCGGACGGCTGCGGGTGGCCGGGGTCGACCCGGCCCGGGAGCGCGTCGCGCTGGCCCGCCGGATCGGCGTCGTCTTCGGCCAGCGCACCACCCTCTGGTGGGACCTGCCGCTGCGCGACTCCTTCGAGCTCGCCCGCCGGATCTACCGGATCCCCGACGCCCGGTACCGCGAGAACCTCGACCGCTGCGTCGAACTGCTCGACCTCGGCGGGCTGTTGGACACCCCGGTGCGCCAGCTCTCGCTCGGCCAGCGGATGCGCGGCGACCTCGCGGCGGCGCTGCTGCACGACCCCCGGGTGCTCTACCTGGACGAGCCGACCATCGGCCTGGACGTGGTCAGCAAGGGCCGGGTGCGGGAGTTCCTGCGCGAGGTCAACCGGGACCGGGGCACCACCGTGCTGCTCACCACCCACGACCTGACCGACATCGAGCAGCTCTGCGGCCGGGTGATGGTGATCGACCACGGCCGGCTGGTGTACGACGGCGGGCTGGAGGGGCTGCACGCCACCGGCCGCAGCGAGCGGACGCTGGTGGTGGACCTCGCGCAGGAACTCGGGCACCCGGTCGAGGTGCCCGGGGCCCGGGTCACCCGGGTCGAGGGGCCGCGCCAGTGGCTGGCCTTCCCGGCCCAGGAGAGCGCCGCGCCGATCGTAGCGGCGGTCGCCGCGCGCTACCCGCTGGTGGACCTGTCGGTGCGCGAGCCGGCCATCGAGGACGTGATCGCCCGGATGTACGCGGAGGTCGCGATCGGCTGACGGGTGCCGGGGCCGGTTCGCCTCCCCGGTCGTCGCTCACCCGTGCGACGGCCGGGGGTGCGTTCGGTTCCGCGTCACCGGTGTGGGTGATCGTCGTGACCCCCGGCCCCCACCGTGAGTTGACCCGGCATCACTCGCCGATGTCCGGAACCGGAGGCCCGCCACCCGATGGCCGTACCCGACGTGACCGTGGTGGTCGCGGTCTACAACACCATGCCGTACCTCACCGCCTGCCTGGACTCGCTGGTCGGGCAGTCCCTGGCGCCGGGGCGGCTGGAGGTGGTGGCGGTGGACGACGGCTCCACGGACGGCGGCGGGGAGCTGCTGGACGAGTACGCCGCCCGCCACCCCGGGCTGTTCACGGTGGTGCACCAGTCCAACTCGGGCGGCCCGGCCGGCCCGACCAACCGCGGCCTGGAGCTGGCCCGCGGCCGCTACGTGCTGTTCCTCGGCGCGGACGACTGGCTCGGCGAGGAGGCGCTGGAGCGGCTGGTCACGGCCGCCGACGCCTGGGGCTCGGACGTGGTGGTGCCCAAGCAGGTCGGGGTGAACGGGCGGCTGGTGCCGCAGGGGATCTTCCACGCCGACGCCGAGTCGGTGGGCTTCGCCGACTCCGCGCTGGCCTGGGCGCTGGCCGACACCAAGCTGTTCCGGCTCGACCTCGTCCGGCGCCACGGGCTGCGCCGCGACGAGGGGTTGAAGGTCTTCTCGGACCAGCCGTTCACCCTGGAGGCCTGCCTGCGGGCGGCCAGGGTGTCCGTCCTCGCCTCCTACGACTGCTACTTCCTGGTGCTGCGCGAGGACCGGGGCAACGTCACCGAGCGGGCCGGGGTGCTGGACCGGCTGCGCGGGATCGCCGCGCTGCAGCAGGTGGCCGTCGAACTGGCCGAGCCGGGCGAGGAGTTGGACGCCATCCGGGCCCGCAGCTTCGGCTGGGACGTGCCGCGGCTGCTGCGGGAGGGCTTCCTGCTGCTGACCGCGGACATGCAGGAGCGGGTGTGCGTCGAGACCGCCCGGCTGGTCGAGCGGTTCGGCGCCCGCGAGGTGTACCACCGGCTGCCGGTCGCCGAGCGGGTGCGGCTCGAACTCGCCTGCGCGGTACGGCCGGAGGCGCTGCGCGACCAGGTCCGCTACGAGGCGGCGCACGGCGATCCGCCGGTGGTGGTGGACGGACGGCGGCAGTACGCGGGCTACCCGGCGTTCCGGGACGCCCGGCTCGGTCTGCCGGACGAGCTGTTCCTGCTGCGCGAGGAGGCGGCGGTGGCGGAGGTCGAGGCGGCCGCCGGGCCGCTGGACCTGGCGCGGCAGCTGTGGCGCGGTCTCGTCCCGGAGCAGGTGCGGCGCGGGCTGCGGAGGAACCCGGCGTGGCGCCGGCTGGCCGACTCGGTGAACGGAGGACGGGGATGAGCCTGGACGTCTGCGTGGTCGGGCTGGGCAAGCTGGGCCTGCCACTGGCGGTGCAGTTCGCGCTGAAGGGCCACCGGGTGACCGGCGCGGACATCGCGCCGGGCGTGGTGGACAGCGTCAACCGGGGCGTGCCGCCGTTCCCCCGGGAGGCGGGCCTGGACCAGGCGCTCAAGCGGGTCGTCGCCGAGGGCCTGCTGCGGGCCACCACCGACACCGCGGCCGCGGTCGCCCGGGCCGAGGCCGTCGTCGTGGTCGTCCCGCTGGTCACCGCCGCCGACGGCAGCCCGGACTTCGCCCTGCTGGACGCGGCCACCGACGCCGTCGCGGCCGGGCTGCGCCGGGGCACCCTGGTCAGCTACGAGACCACCCTGCCGGTCGGCACCACCAGGGAGCGCTGGGCGCCGCGGCTGTCGGCCCGGTCGGGTCTCGCGGCCGGGACGGACTTCGCGCTGGTGTTCAGCCCGGAGCGGGTCCGCACCGGACGGGTCTTCGCGGACCTGCGGCGCTACCCCAAGCTGGTCGGCGGCCTGGACGCGTCCTCCACCCGGCGCGGCGCCGAGTTCTACCGGGCGGTGCTGGACTTCGACCCGCGCCCCGACCTGCCCCGGCCCAACGGCGTCTGGGAGCTGGCCTCGGTGGAGGCGGCCGAGTTCAGCAAGCTCGCCGAGACCACGTACCGGGACGTGAACATCGCGCTGGCCAACCAGTTCGCCCGCTACGCGGACGAGGTCGGGGTGGACTTCGCGGAGATCGCCGACGCCTGCAACTCGCAGCCGTACAGCCACCTGCACCGGCCGGGCATCGCGGTCGGCGGGCACTGCATCCCGGTGTACCCGCGGCTGTACCTGTGGAACGACCCGGGGGCGACGGTGGTCCGGGCGGCGCGCGAGGCCAACCTGGCGGTGCCGGGGTACGCGGTGGGCGTGCTGGCGGGCGCGGTGCCGGGCGGGATCGCCGGGCAGGGCGTGCTGGTGCTCGGCGCCTCGTACCGGGGCGGGGTCAAGGAGACGGCGTACTCCGGGGTGTTCCCGCTGGTCGAGGCGGTGCGGTCGGCGGGCGCGCGGCCGTACGTCAGCGACCCGCTGTACGAGGCGGAGGAGCTGGCGGCGCTCGGGCTGCCGCCGTACGGCGGGGAGCCGGTGGTGGCGGCGGTGCTGCAGGCGGACCACCCGGAGTACCGGGACCTGGCGCCGGTGGACCTGCCGGGGGTGCGGGTGCTGCTGGACGGGCGGCGGTGCACGGACCCGAAGCGCTGGGCGGGCGCGGAGGTGCGGCGGATGGTGCTGGGCGGGGAGTGAGGCCCCTCCTCGCCCGGCCCCGTGAGGCCCCCGGGGCGCGTGATCGCGATGCGCGCCCCCGTCCGCGCCGGGCAACGGGCAGACTGGCGGGGTGAGTGACGATGCCTTCAGCGGGACCGGCCCCGGAGTCCGGTTCACCGCGGCCGACGAGGAGAAGAGACGCGGCGTCCGCCGGATGAAGACCATCGCGACCGGCCTGCTGGCCTTCGCGACCCTGGTCTTCGCCCTGGCCACCTGGGCCAAGGCGGCCGGCGCCGGCCCCTGGGCCGGGTACGTGGCGGCCGCCGCCGAAGCGGGCATGGTCGGCGCGCTGGCCGACTGGTTCGCGGTGACCGCGCTGTTCCGCCGGCCGTTCGGCCTGCCGATCCCGCACACCGCGATCATCCCGACCAAGAAGGACGCCTTCGGCCGCTCGCTCGGCGAGTTCGTCGGCGAGAACTTCCTCTCCGGCCACGTGGTCCGCGGCCGCCTGGCGGCGCTCGGCATCGGCCGCCGGCTGGGGGAGTGGCTGGCCGCGCCGGGCAGCGCCGAGCGGGTCACCAAGGAGGCCTCGGCGGCGCTGCGCGGCCTGCTCGCGGTGCTCCGCGACGACGACGTGCGGGCGGTGGTCGCCGAGGCGGTGACCAGGCGGGCCGCGGCCACCTCGGTTGCCGAGCCGATGGGCCGGATGCTCGGCAAGGTGGTCGCGGACGGCGGGCACCACGGGGTGGTGGACCTGGTCGCCGTCCGGGCGCACGGCTGGCTGACCACCAACCACGAGGAGGTGGTCCAGAAGGTCACCCAGAAGACCCCGGGCTGGACGCCCAAGTTCATCGACCACCAGGTCGGCGAGCGGGTCTACAAGGAGCTGATGCGCTTCGTCACCGAGATCCGGGACGACCCGGACCACCCGGCCCGCGGCGCGATCGACAACTTCCTCGCCGACTTCGCGACCGAGCTGCAGACCGATCCGGAGACCATCGCCCGGGTCGAGCGGGCCAAGGGCGAGCTGCTGGCCCGCCCCGAGGTGCAGGACCTGATCAACTCCACCTGGGCGGCCGTGCGCACCCTGGTGATGGGCGCGGCCGAGGACGAGGACAGCGAACTGCGCCGGCGCATCCGCGACGGCGTGCGCCGCTTCGGCGAGCGCCTGGCCACCGACCCCAAGCTCCAGGCCAAGGTGGACGGCTGGCTCCAGGACGCCGCCCAGTACCTGGTCGACACCTACCGCACCGAGATCACCTCGCTGATCTCCGAGACGGTGGCGGGTTGGGACGCCGACGACGCCTCCCGCAAGATCGAGGCCAACGTCGGCCGCGACCTCCAGTTCATCCGGATCAACGGCACCGTGGTCGGCGCCCTGGCCGGGCTGCTGATCCACACCGTGGCGGTCGCGCTCGGGGGGTGATCCGGGGACGGCGCCCCCGGCGTGGGCCTATCCTGGGCCGAACTTCGCGATACGCGCGTAGAAGCACGGAGAAGGAAGAAGGGAACCACCGTGGTCCAGCCGGACGGAAGTCGGATCGTCCCCCACACCAGCCGGATCGGCTCCACCGACCGGAGCATCGAGGCGTTCATCGCCGGGATGCCCAAGGCGGAGCTGCACGTCCACCACGTCGGCTCGGCCTCGCCGCGCGTCGTCGCGGAGCTGGCCGCCCGGTACGCCGGGAACTCCAAGGTGCCGACCGACCCGGCGGCGCTCGCCGAGTACTTCACCTTCACCGACTTCGCGCACTTCATCGAGGTCTACCTCAGCGTGGTGGACCTGGTCCGGGACGCCGAGGACGTCCGCGCGCTCACCTACGGCGTCGCCGAGGACATGGCCCGGCAGAACATCCGGTACGCCGAGCTGACCATCACCCCGTACTCCTCGGTCCGCCGGGGCATCCCCGAGGTCGCCTTCATGGAGGCGATCGAGGACGCCCGGCTGCGCGCCGAGAAGGAGCTCGGCGTGGTGCTGCGCTGGTGCTTCGACATCCCGGGCGAGGCCGGGCTGCGGTCCGCCGAGGAGACCGCCCGGCTGGCCACCGAGCTGGGCCCCGAGGGCCTGGTCAGCTTCGGCCTGGGCGGCCCGGAGATCGGCGTGCCGCGCCCGCAGTTCAAGCCGTACTTCGACCGGGCCCGGGCGGCCGGCCTGCACAGCGTGCCGCACGCGGGCGAGACCACCGGGCCGGAGACGGTCTGGGACGCGATCCGGATGCTCGGCGCCGAGCGCATCGGGCACGGCACCCAGGCGGTGAAGGACCCGGCGCTGCTCGATTACCTGGGCGAGCACCGCATCCCGCTGGAGGTCTGCCCGACCTCCAACATCGCCACCCGGGCCGTGGAGCGGATCGAGGACCACCCGATCAAGCGGATGGTGGACGCCGGACTGCTGGTGACGGTCAACAGCGACGACCCGCCGATGTTCGGCACCGACCTCAACACCGAGTACGCGGTGGCGGCGCGGCTGCTGGGCCTGGACGAGGCCGGGGTGGCGGGGCTGGCCCGCAACGCCGTCGAGGCCTCCTTCCTGGACGGGGCGGGCAAGACCCGGCTGACCGGGGAGATCGACGCCTACCTGGCGGGCTGGCAGCAGGCCTGACCTTCCCTCGGTCCGCGTTTCCCCTGGTGAACCGCCCCGTCGACCCCCTCGTTCCCGGGGGTCGGCGGGGCGGTTCCGTGTTCCGGTGCGGGTCGGCGCCACCGCCGTTCGGGTGATGGCGCCACAGTGGTGCCATAAATGCTCGACATGGCGCCACCGCTGTGCCATGCTTACGGCCATGGACCTCACGCCATATGTGGAAAACCTCCGGAACGAGCTCGCGGTGGCCGCCGCCACCGGCGGGGACGAAGCCCGCGCGCTGGCCGAGCGGCTGACGCTCCCGCTGGAGTCGGCCGTGCGGCTCACCCTGCTCAACGCGCTGTCGGCGGCCATGGGAGAAGTCACCCGCGACCTCGCCCCCGGCTCGGTGGACGTGCGCCTGCGCGGACTCGACCCGGAGTTCGTGGTGACGGCGCCGCCCGGATCGGATGCCTTCCACGGCGATATGGCACCACCGTCGGCGCCGGTGGCACCAGTCGTGCCGCCCGTGGTGCCACCGGTGGCGCCTCCGGTGTCGCCGGAGTCGGACGAGACGGGCACCGCCCGGATCAACCTCCGGCTGCCCGCCCACCTCAAGGCCCGGGCGGAGGAGGCCGCCGTCGAGGCCGGCCTCTCGCTCAACGCCTGGCTGGTCCGGGCCCTGGCCGGCGCCCTGGAGGGCGGTGAGCCGGCCCGCCGGCCGGTCGCCGACCCGGGCAGCCGGGTCCCGCGCAGCATCGGCGGCCAGGGCTTCACCGGCTGGGTCCACTGACAGCTTCGTAGCGCCCGCAGCACCTCCCGCACCACCTTCTGCACCTTCGACGTCACCCCCGCTCCGACCAGCGGGGACACCCACACGAGTCAAGAGGACGGGACAGCCATGCCTACGTACGAGACCGACGGACCGATCTCCGCCATCCTCGAGTTCGACATCGGCTCGGTCTGGATCAAGGCGAGCAAGCGCACCGACGCCGTGGTCGAGGTCCGGCCCGCCAACCCGGCCAAGGAGGCGGACGTCAAGGCCGCCGAGCAGACCCAGGTCGACTTCTCGGGTGGCCGGCTCGGCATCAAGGCCCCCAAGCAGCGCTCCGTCTTCAGCGGCAAGAAGGGCGCGGTCGAGATCCTGGTCGAGCTGCCGGTCGGCTCCGAGGTCCACAGCGAGTCCCCGATGGCCGAGTTCGTCACCGAGGGGGCGCTCGGCGCCTGCCGGCTGAAGACCTCGCTCGGCCGGATCCAGGTCGAGCACGCCGACAGCGCCCGGCTCGACAGCGGCTTCGGGGACATCCGGCTCGGCGGGACGGCCTGGGACGCCGAGGTCTCCGGAGCCGGCCGGATCGAGATCGGCTCCGTCGGCGGCCGGCTGACGGTCAAGAACAGCAGCGGCGACACCGAGATCGACGAGGTCCGCGGCGAGCTGCACGCCAACGCCTCCAACGGCCGGATCCACGTCGGCCAGGCTGAGGGGAACGTGACCGCCAAGTCGGCGCACGGCCACATCCGGGTCGGCCGGGTGGTCCGCGGCCAGGTCACCCTGCAGACCAGCGTGGGGGACGTGGAGGTCGGCATCGCGGAGGGCACGGCGGCCTGGCTCGACGTGCACAGCAAGGTCGGCGGCGTCCGCAACGACCTCGGCCCCACCAAGGGCCCGGGCGACGCGGTGGAGACGGTCGAGGTCCGCGGCCGCACCCAGGTCGGCAACGTCATCGTCCGGCGGGCGTGATGGCGGCGAACGCGGCGGCCCCGGCGGACGCGGCGGTCCGTTCGCTCCCGGCGGTCTCGGCGACGGGGCTCACCAAGTCCTACGGGGACAAGGCGGTCCTGCGGGGCATCGACCTGGAGATCCCGGCGGGCAGCGTGTTCGCCCTGCTCGGGCCCAACGGCGCCGGCAAGACCACCACCGTGCAGATCCTCTCCACCCTGATCCCCGCCGACGGCGGCTCGGCCCGGGTGGCCGGGCACGACGTGGAACGCGAGGCGGACGGGGTGCGGAAGGCGATCGGGGTGACGGGCCAGTTCTCCGCGGGGGACAACCTGCTCACCGCCGAGGAGAACCTGCTGCTGATGGCCGACCTCAACCACCTCCGCCGTCGGGAGGGGCGGAGGCGGGCCGAGGAGCTGCTGCGGCGCTTCGACCTCACCGAGGCGTCCCGCGAGGCCGTCGCCACCTTCTCCGGCGGCATGCGGCGCAAGCTCGACCTCGCGATGACCCTGGTCGGGGACCCGAGGGTGATCTTCCTGGACGAGCCGACCACCGGGCTGGACCCGCGCAGCCGGCGCACCATGTGGGAGATCATCCGGAGCCTGGTCGCCGACCACGGGGTGACGATCTTCCTCACCACCCAGTACCTGGAGGAGGCCGACCAACTCGCCGACCGGATAGCCGTCCTGGACGGCGGCCGGATCGTCGCCGAGGGCACGGCCGAGGAGCTGAAGCGGTACGCCCCCGGCGGGCGGATCCGGCTCCGGTTCACCGCCGCCGGCTCGCTGGCCGCCGCCGCCGTCCTGTTCCCGTACGCCACGGCCGACACCGAGGCACTGCGGCTGGAGATCCCGGGGGACAACTCCGTCCTCACGGTGAAGGCCGTGCTGGACGCCCTCGACAACGCGTCCGTGCAGGCCGAGTCACTGGTCGTGGAGACGGCCGACCTGGACGACGTGTTCCTCCAACTGACCGGGGAGGGCACGCGATGAGCACGGCCACGCACACGGCCACGCGTACAGCCACCAGTACCGCCGGCCACGCGCTCGGCGACTCGCTGACCATGCTGCGCCGCAACCTCAAGCACGCGCTGCGGTACCCGTCCCTGACCTTCGCGGTCGTGGTGACGCCGGTCATGATGCTGCTGCTCTTCAACTACGCCTACGGCAGCACGCTGGGCGCCGGCATCGGCGGCGGCCACTACATCGACTACGTCACGCCCGGCATCGTGCTGATGGCGGCCACGTCCGGGGCGCTGGTCACCGCGATCGGCATCTGCACCGACATGACCGAGGGCATCGTCAACCGCTTCCGCACGATGGCGATATCGCGCTCCGCCTTCCTGGCGGGGCACGTGGTCGGCAGCGTCATCCAGACCATGATCGGGCTGGTGCTGGTGGTCGGCACGGCCCTCGCGATGGGCTTCCGGCCCAACGCCGGACCGGTGGAGTGGCTGGCCGCGGCAGGGCTGCTGCTCTTCCTCACCATCGCCCTGACCTGGATATCGGCCGGCATCGGCCTGGTGGCCAAGACGGTCGAGAGCGCCAGCAACATGCCGATGCCGCTGCAGTTCCTGCCCTTCATCGGCAGCGCCATCGTGCCGACGGACTCCATGCCCACGGCGCTGCGCTGGTTCGCCGAGTACCAGCCCTTCACGCCCATGATCGAGACCCTGCGCGGGCTGCTGCTGGGCACCGGGATCGGCAGCAGCGCCTGGATCGCCCTCGCCTGGTGCACCGTGCTGACGCTGGTCGGCTACTTCTGGTCGCGGAGCGTCTTCTACCGGCGGTGACGGGGGTACGGCCGGCGGGGCGGGTGACCAGTACGCAGTGACCAGGTGCCGGGCGGCCCGGACAGCGGAGCACCCGCCGTCCGGGCCGCCCGGCACCCCCGTAGTAAAGTCCCGGCAAAGGGCAACTCCGGGGGGAGCAAATGACGGTGACGCGCCGCGGGCAGGTCGTCTGGTGGCTCCGTGGCGCGGCGCTGGCGGCCTTCCTGGTGTACCTGCCGGGCTACTTCTCCTCCCGCCAGGGCGGGCTGGTCGAGGTCGAACGCTGGCTGAACCACCCGGTGCTGCTGCTCGGCACGGCCGTCACCCTGGCCATGGCCTCGGCGGTGGCCCAGGTCGAGTTCCGCACCAGGTGGGCGCAGATCGGTTTCGCGGCCGTCCTGTCGCCGCTGCTCGTCATCGGGGCGGCGGTCGGCGGCCTGGCGTACGTCTTCGGCGGCGACGGCCGGCTGGTCGACCGCAAGCCCGACCCGAGCCGCTCCGACCACGTGCTGAGCGTCACCGACGTCGCCTTCTCGATCGATCCGGTCTACCGGGTGGAGCTGGTGGCCGGCAGCGGCTGGTCGGCCCGTCACTGGGGCCTCGGCACCTGGGAGGAGGACGACGGCTTCGTCAGGGCCGAGTGGTCCGGTCCGGGCCGGATCACGGTGACCTTGGAGAAGGAGATCGAGGTCTTCACCGTGGGCGAGGACGGGACGCCGGCCGGCCCGTCGTCCACGCCCCGGCCGCGGTAGCGGGCCTGTAGTAGGGTCCGCGCCAAAGTTCGGTCAAGAACCGCCGGGGGGCGAAGGTGACAGCGGTACGCCGCAGAAGGATCGTGTGGGGGCTCGGAGGGGCGGCGCTCCTGGCGCTGCTGGCCTACGCGGTGGGTCGGTACGAGTCCCGGTCGGGAGGGCTCGTGGTGGTCGAGCGCTGGCTCGACCACCCGGTCCTGCTGGTCGGGACGGCGGTCGTGCTGACCGCCGTCGCGTTGTACATCGGGATGGAGTTCCGGACCTGGGTGTCGCAGATCGGCTGCGCCGTCGCCATGGTGGCGCTGGTCTTCGGTGGGCCGCTGATCGCGTTCCTGGCGCTCGTGAGCGGCGAGGGGCGGACCGCGCGGACGGCCGCCCCGGGCCACCCGGACCGGGTGCTGACCATGACCAACGTGGCCTCGATCGACCCGGTCTACCGGGTGGAGCTGGTGGCCGGCAGCGGCTGGTCGGCCCGCCACTGGAGCATGGGGATCTGGGACACCCGGGGCGGCGACTTCGTGCGCGCCGACTGGTCCGGCCCGGACCGGATCACCATCACCGGCCGCAAGAAGCTCACGGTCTTCGACGTCCACCCGGACGGCAGCCTGAGCGCGCCCCGGGAGGAGCCCAAGCCCCCGGAGGGCTGAGGCCGGCCCGGCCCTCCCCCGAAGTCCGGGGGAGGGCCGGGGCGTTCGGGCTCAGCGGGGCGGTGTCACCACGTGTCGATGTGCATCGTGTTGGCCGCGTTGTGGATGGCGTTGTAGTGCGGGATCGACATGTCGGACCTCTTCTGGCTCGCCGGCAGGTTCTTGTCGGCGGCGCGGAACTCGTCGCGGGCCTCCGCCAGCAGGCTGACGCCGTGGGAGACCGGGACGTCCTTCGTGCCGTGCGCCGGGTGGGACTTGGCGGCGGTCTTGCTGCCGGCGTTGATCAGGGTGCCGCGGGCCTGGTTGTAGTCGGCCACCTTGATCGTCTTCGGGTTGCGGAGCTCTGCCTGCACCCCCGCGGTCGGCGGCGTCTGCTCGGCGGCCAGGGCGGCGGGAGCGGCGGCGGTGGTGAGCGCACCCGTCACGATGACGGTGGCGAGGGCGTTGCGGAGGGTCCTGTGCATGAGGGTGTCCTTCCGATAAGAAAGCATCAAGGATTTCGCGCCCGCCGTGATGATGAAACGGTCGGGATGCGAACGTCTCGGCCCTACCCCGGCCCCCGGTGGCGGAAAACCGGCTTCCGTTCCGGGAATTCGCAGAGGATGAGATCAGGCCTTTCTCTGATGATGCGCCAATATGATTGGTGCAATGGGGCGATGGGGAATCACCGGCCCTGCCCCGGTGCCGCGAGCGCGGCGTCCCGGCTCGGCCGAGGGACTGCGCCGGGGGGAGGGGGAGCCCGGGCGCGGCCCCGCGCTGCGGCAGACGGGGCAATGCGATTCGTACGCTGACTCCACCTGGGTTACTCGGCGTTGCGGGGGCCCGGTGCGAGTGGTTCCCTCGCGTTCGTGACCCGAAGTGCGGTCGCGCGATTCGAGGAATCACCCTCGCAGAAGGAGAGATCCTTGTTCAGCATCAAGAAGGCGGCCGTCGTCGCGGCCGCCGCCCTGGCCGTCGCCGGCTCGGTGGGCGCGGCGGAGCCCGTCAAGGCGGGCGGAGTGCGGGGCCCGGGCCAGGAAGTGCGCTTCTTCAACGAGGCCGTGAACGGCTTCCTGGACTCGGCCAAGCACGGGCCCGTCGCCATCACCTGGCAGGCCAACGGCACGGAGTGGCAGAACTGGGTCCTCCGCCCGACCTCCAACGGGTACCTGGTCGAGGCCAAGGCGAAGCCGGACAAGTGCCTCCAGGCGATCATGAAGCCCGGCTCGGAGGTCCCGCTCGTCCCGTGCAACGTCGACGTCCCGACCCAGCACTGGCAGCTCGACCGGACGGGCGACAAGTACGTCATCGCCGAGGCCACGGACGAGGACTACGTCATCGCGGCGCAGAGCAACGGCAGTCCCGTGGTGAAGGCGCTCCGCGACAACAGCCCGCGTCAGCTTTGGGACGTGGTGTCCCCGAACTGACCGACCGGTGGTCTGAGGGTTCCCGCCGGATCCGCCTCCCTCCGGCCGGGTCGTCGATGTGTTCCTGATGGCGGCCCGACCGGAGTGAACCGGATCGCGGCGGTGAAGGAGGGCCGGGCGATCTGCCACACTCTTGCCCACTCTCGCCGACGCGGACGGAGTGTGGATGGAAGAGCAGAGGAACGGTTCAGGGGCGGGCCCGGCGGCAGGCCGGCGTCGGCCCCGGAGGACGCGGGGGGCGCGGGGGGCGGAGAACTCCGCAGGCCAGGGCCCCGTCCAGCCGGTCATGTTGGAGGTCGAGAAGAACGCCGAAGGAGTCCGGGGCCGTGTTTCGGCACCGGATTCGCCCCGGGCGCACGGGACGGTCCGGATCGTGGCGTCCCTCGGTGCCGCGGTGGCCATCGTCCTGGGCGGGGGGTCGCTCGCGGTCAAGTACGCGACCAGTACGGGCAGCGCCGGTTCGACACCGTCCGCGCAGCACCCGGAGCCGCCGCCGGCCGCGGTGGCGGGGGAGCAGTGCGCTGCGGAGTCGCCCGGTGACGCCGCAGGGAGCACGATCAGGGTCTGCTTCCGGCGGGCCGGGAACACCGTCTACATGGTGGCCTACGCCAAGGCGGACCCGGCGACGGCCGCGGACGTGTACCTGTGGCTCAAGGACGGCAGCGGCACCGCGGCCGTGTACCCGGCGAACGGCCAGGCCGTGTCGTGGACCGGCGTCCCCCTGGAGTCCTCCGCCGAGGTGCGCAAGGAGACGCCCGTCAACCAGTCCCTGGTCCGCGGTACGACCTACAACGTGTCCCTCGCGGTGAAGCCGGCCGGCGGTCCGGCGCCGAACATCAGGAACCACGCCGTGGACGGCCGACAGATCCAGTTCACGTACTGAGGCTTCGGCAGGCGACTGGGCGCCGAGTGATCAAGTGCCGGAGGGAACGCGGAAGGGTCCGGCACCTGTGTGGTGCCGGACCCTTCTGTTGCACGGACTCTTCCTACTGAAAGTAGGACGTGCTCTGGTAGCACCGCTGACGCCTGACGAGGACTCATGTCCCTCGCGACATCAGGAATATTAGCAGCTCAACGCCGGTGCGCCGAATCGCGTCCCCGGCACCAGGGCCTTGCCGAACTCCAGTGGGGCGTGCGCATGTCGGAGGCCGTCGGCCCGAACCCGGTTGGCCGGGCGTCGGCCGGGTGCTGTCACCATCAGCTGACCGTACTCGTGTGCGTGGCCTGCGACCGTCCGACCACCGGGGAGCTGACCGGGCTCCCCGGGGTCCCGGAGCGGCCGATGGGCCAGGGCAGCAGCAAGGCCGACGGTTCCGGCAGGCCACGTCCACCGTGCCGCTCGGCTTCTTCGCCGTGGAGCCCGAGCCGTGGGGCGCCCCGCTCGTTCCCTCCAGGAAGTGCCTGGCGGTCTTCCCGAGCGGGCCCGCCGTCGTGGACCCGGACGGCTCCGGGTTCCTGGTGTCGCGGGGCCCCGCGACACGGTCGTCCTCCACCCCGGGGATGCGGCAGAACTCCAGCCGCATCCCCGGGGTGGAGGCACGCGGGGTGCTGCGGCACCACAGGTCGGAGCGGCATGAACCGGCTGTGCCCCCGCGGTGCGGAAGTGGCCACGCTGGTCAGCGATTGCAGTACCCCGTACGAGCTGCACCTGGATCCCGACCGGGTGCGCGCCGTCCGCCAGGGTTCGCCCCGCGAACGCGAAAGGGTCCGGCACCTGTGTGGTGCCGGACCCTTCTGTTGCACGGACTCTTCCTACTGAAAGTAGGACGTACTCTGGTAGTACCGCTGACGCCTGACGAAGAATCATGTTCCTCGCGACATCAGGAATATTAGCAGTTCAGTGCCGGTGTGCCGAATCGCGGTGCCGCGAGGCCGGGGGTTCGGGCTCAGGGGGCGACGGCGTACTCGGTGAACCGGCCGCAGGGCTGGAATCCGAGGCGGCGGTAGACGGGCTCACCGTCGGAGGAGGCCTGGAGGACGGCGGTGCGGTAGCCCGCGTCGTAGGCCGTGCGCAGGGTGGCCAGGGTGATGGCTCCGCCGTAACCGCGCCGGCGCTCGGAGGCGAGGGTGGCGATGTTGTAGATCCCGGCGACCCCGGCGAAGAGGAAGACCTCGGCCGAGCAGACCGGCCGCCCGGCCACGTACCCGACGAGGTAGCGGGCGGGGCAGTCGGGGGAGAGGGCGTACTCGGTCGCGTCGGCGTAGAAGCGGCGGACCGTGGCGGCCGGCGGGTCCCAGTTCGCGGCCACGATCGTCGCGTAGTCGGCGAGGTGTTCGGGAGTTGTCGCGAGGCGGATGTCCAGGCCGTCGGCGGACGGCTCCGGCGGGGCGGTGTGCAGGTCCAGGCACATCCCGGTCTCGGTCTCGGAGGCCGGGAGGCCGGCGTCGGAGAGGAGGGTGGGGAGATCAGGGGGAGTGGTGGCGGGGCCGACCCACCAGGAGAAGGGGCGGCCGGTCGCGGTGAGCGTCCGGACGGTCTCCGCGATCCGGGAGGGAGCGGTGTCGGCGGTGAAGCGTGCCGCCGCAACGATGTTGAAGGTGTCGTCGTCGAGCCCGCTGTCGGCGATGAGGAGGTCGGCGGTCTCGGTGACGGTCGCGTGCTCCAGGCGGCGGTGCAGGTGGCAGGCGTGCTCGGCGAGGTTCCGCTCCATGCTGATGGGCAGGTCGGGAGCGGTTGGTTGCGTCTGGTCCATGCCCGCCACGATGTCAGTCGGGGGAGAGGATGCCGAGTGATTAAGTGCCGGGGGAACGCGGAAGGGTCCGGCACCTGTGTGGTGCCGGACCCTTCCGACTGTGGAGCGCCAGGCCCGGGTTGCACGGACTCTTCCTACTGAAAGTAGGACGTGCTCTGGTAGCACCGCTGACGCCTGACGAGGGCTCATGTCCCTCGCGCTGAATGAAATATTAGCAGCTCAGTGCCCGTGCGCCGAATCGGGGCCGCCGGGGCACCGGCCGGAGGGTGGAGCGGGCCGGCCGGTGCGGCGGGGGAGGCGTCAGACGTCGAACTCGCCCGCGCGGATGGCAGAGACGAGGTCGCGCCATTCGTCGGGAGTGAGCTGGGCGATGGCGTCGGGCAGGAGGCTGCTGCGGACGTAGACGGCGTCGGGGGCTATGGACACCTCCGGGCAGGCGTTGGCGTCCGCGCAAGCCCTGGGCCGCTTCCAGTGAATGGGTTCCATGGGTTAGAGCTCTTTCTTGATGGTCCTGATGGCATCACGAGACTTGCTCTCGGACAGAGAGCGCATGGCCATCGTTTCGATGATGTGCCGGTAGTTCTCAAGCTGTTTCTGCTCGTGCAGGAACGCGGGACCGCCTACGGCGTCGAGCTGCACAGTGTCCAGGCGGGGCACTGGACCCTTCGCGTAGAAGACGCCTTGGCCTGCGCCGATGAATCCGTCGGAGTTGAAGCTGATGACCCGGAGTGTGACGTGCGGCAGCTCCGAGAACTCAAGCAGCTTGTCGAGTTGTTGCTTCGCGGCGTCCCGGCCACCGAACAGCATGCGCAGAGCCGCTTCGTGGACCAGAGCCGAGTACGGTGGCGCCCCTTCGCGCATCAGCACTTCCGAGCGCTTGAGTCGGTGCTCAAGTCGGGCTTCGAGGAGGCGCGGTGGCAAGGGTGGGTAGACCTCGCCGAAGATGGCCCTTGAGTACGCCTCCGTCTGCATGGCGCCAGGGCAATGCGAGACCTGGTAGGTGAGCATCCCCTGGGCGAAGTACTCCATCTCCGCAATGTTCAGGAAGCCGACTGGTACGGAGCCACGGAAGTCCTCCCACCAGCCTCTGTGACGTTCTTCGGCCATGACTGCGAGCGCCTCGACGAAGCCCGAGTCGCCTTCTTGGAAGTCGGAGGCGAGCATCCTCACGCGCTCGGCGCTGATCGGGTACTGCCCCTTCTCGATCTGTGTGATCTTCGGTCGGGCGAACCCAAACAGCGCGGCAGCCTCGGCAGTTGTGCGGCCGGCGCAGTCGCGCATCTTCCGCAGTTCGATGCCGACTCGTTCCTGCCGGGCGGAAGGGGTGGTTCGTGGTGGCATGCCCCAAGCATCCATCGTGATCCCGCGAAGGGTCCAGCAATCCATCGATCGAGTGAGGGTTGGGGTAAAAGTACCCCTACATGTACCCCCGATGCCCTACAGTCGGTGACGCACCGACCACCGATGCGGGCGTCAGTAACGCTGCCTCGCACCGCAGAGCACCCATGCCCGGACTGGCTCACGGTGACAGCTCGCTCGGTTCATCCTTCCATCCCCCCTGGGAGAAACTGTGCGCAACATCAACTCCCCCTCCCTCACCCTCTCCCGCGACGCCCTCCGCGACGGCATGGCCAGCGCCGGCTGGCCGCCCTCCCTCATCGCGGACGCCGAGCTCGCCATGGTCGAACTCATCGTCAACGCCTGGCGCCACGGCGAGACGACCTCCCCGGTCAACCTCATCGACCACCGCGTCGACACCCTCCGCGTCGCCGTCTCCGACCGCAGTCCACTCCCCCCGACCCTGGGCCCCCACGCCCTCCTCTCCGAGACCGGCCGGGGCCTCCAGCTCGTCGCCGGCCTCACCCACCGCTGGGGTGTCGACCCGCAGCATCTCGGCAAAACCGTCTGGTTTGAGCTGCGGCAGGACGGTGCCGCGTGAGCGCCCACCACCCGATCCACCCCGCCGACCCGGCCCTGCTCCACCTCACCTTGCGCCAGGTCACCGAACTCATCGTGGAACTCCGCACCGAGGGCCGTGAGTTCGGCCTCCTCTGGCCGTCCGCCATCCCCGGTGACATCAACCTCCACGGCCGCCGCCTGGTCGACATCGGCAATGTTCCGGCCAGCACTCTGATCAACCTCCTCGCGCTCATGCGCGAGTACAAGCGCAACCGCGACGTCCGCCACCGGCTGGAGTGACGACACCTTCCCGGGAACAGTCCCGCTCTGTGATCCTGTTCGCATGCTGCTCCCCGACGTCGCCTCGCAGACCGTCCTCATCGAAGTGGTCCGGATCGCGGATCCGAGGAGCGCCTACGGCTCGGACTCCGTCACCGGCGAGGTCCTCACCGTCTGGGATTCCGAGCACCTCCGGCAGGCCCTCGACCTGATGGGCGAGCTGCCGGAGGGCGAACTGCGCCGCTGTTTCGCGCCCGGGTACGGGATCCGGGCGCACGGCCCCGGCGGGCTCCTCTTCGAGGTCTCCTTCTGCTTCAGCTGCCACGGCGTCTGGCTCGCCGGCCCCGGGGTGCCGTCCGACCTCCACGGCATGCAGGCCTTCGACGCCGACAGCCCGCCCGCCCGCGAACTGCTCCACCGCTTCCGTACGTCCGCCGGAAATCCGGCGTGACACCTCACCTCTGACCGGACCGACCGCACCCCGAGGAGCCGCCATGCCCGTACCGCAGAAGCCCGCCGACCCGTACGCGGCGATCGGCGTCGTGGGCCCCGCCCCCGAAGGGGTCACCCTGCCGCTGCCGCCGGTGTTCGACTCGGTGGAGGAGGAGCGCCGGTACCGCAAGGAGCAACTCGCCGCTGGCTTCCGCCTGTTCGGGCGGTTCGGCTTCTCGGAGGGCGTCGCCGGGCACATCACCGTCCGCGACCCGGAGCACCCGGACCGGTTCTGGGTGAACCCGTTCGGCATGAGCTTCAGCCAGATCAAGGCCTCCGACCTGATCCTGGTCGACCACGAGGGCACCCTGCTGCACGGCACCCGCCCGGTGAACCGGGCCGCCTTCGCCATCCACTCCCAGGTGCACGCCGCCCGCCCCGACGCGGTCGCCGCCGCCCACTCGCACTCGCTCCACGGCAAGGCCTTCTCCAGCCTCGGCATCCCGCTCGCCCCGCTGACCCAGGACGCCTGCGCCTTCTTCGAGGACCACGGCCTGTACAGCGACTACCGGGGCGTCGTGACCGACACCGAGGAGGGCAAGAGGGTTGCCGCCGCGCTCGGCAGCCACAAGGCCGTCATCCTGCAGAACCACGGCCTGCTGACCGTCGGCCAGTCCGTGGCCGAGGCGGTCTGGTGGTTCGTCACCATGGAGCGCTCCTGCCAGGCGCAGCTGCTCGCGATGGCGGCCGGCACCCCCAAGCCGATCGACCGGGAGACCGCGCTGATCACCCGGGGCCAGGTCGGGACCCCGCTGGCCGGCTGGTTCCAGGCCCGCCCGCTGTGGGACCAGATCACCGTCTCCGACCCCGACCTCTTCGACTGACGGCCCCCGCCCTCCCCGTCCGCCGTCCCCGTCCGCCCTCCCCTCGGAGAAGCCCCCGTGCCCGCCACCCCCGCCCAACGCAGGCTCCGGATCGCCGTGTTCGGCGCCGGCTCCATCGGCTGCCACCTCGGCGGCATGCTCGCCGCGACCGCCGACGTCACCCTGATCGGGCGGCCGGCGGCGATGGCGGCGATCGACGCGGCCGGGCTGACCCTCACCGGCCCGGGCGGGGCCCGCCGCGAGGTACGGGGCCTGACCGCCGCCACCGACCCGGCGGCCGTGGCCGGCGCCGACCACGTCCTGGTCACCGTGAAGTCCGCCGACACCGCGACCGCCGCCCGCGAACTCGCCCCGCACCTCGGCCCGGACACGGTGGTGGTGAGCTTCCAGAACGGCCTGCGCAACACCCGGGCGCTCGCGGCCGCGCTGCCCGCCCACCGGGTGCTGGCCGGCATGGTCCCGTACAACGTGGTGCGGACCGGGCCCGCCGCCGTTCACCAGGGCAGCGGCGGGTCGCTGATGCTGGCGGCGGGGGAGGGGGCCGCCGCCCTCGCCGGGGCGGCCCGGGCGAGCGGGCTCCGGCTGGACCTGCGGCCGGACATGCCGGCCGTCCAGGCGGCCAAGCTGCTGCTGAACCTCAACAACGCCGTCAACGCGCTCTCCGGGCTTCCACTGCGCGAGCAGGTCGGGCAGCGGGCGTACCGGCGATGCGTGGCGCGCTGCCAGCGGGAGGCGCTGGCGGCGTTCCGGGCCGCCGGGGTCACCCCGGCGCGGCTCGGCCCGGTGCCGCCGGGGCTGATGCCCTGGGTGCTCGGCCTGCCCGACGCCCTGTTCCAGCGGCTGGCCGGGGCGAGCCTGCGGATCGACGCCACCGCCCGCTCCTCGATGTGGGAGGACCTCCAGCGCGGCCGCCCCACCGAGATCGACTCGCTCCAAGGCGAGATCGTCGCCCTCGCCGAACGCCACGGCCTCACCGCCCCCGCCAACGCCCGCCTGATCACCCTCGTCCGCCGGGCCGAGGCCGCCGCCCCCGCCGCCACCCCCGCCTGGACCGGCCCCGCCCTCCTCGCCCAACTCCCCCCGGCCCGCTGACGGGTGGCGCCCGTCGGCCTGGTTGGATCGCCGCATGACGGACTGGTCGAGTCTCCACCACGCCTACGGCTCCGCCGAGGACGTACCCGCCCTGCTGGACCGGATCGCGGCGGAGCCCAGCGCCGAACTCTGGAACGACCTGTGGTCGGCCCTGTGCCACCAGGGCAGCGTCTACCCGGCCAGCTTCGCGGCACTGCCCTGGCTGGCCGACCTGGCCGGGCGCGGGGACCGGGACCAGGCGGTCAACGCCGTGGTGCTGGCGGGCGCGATCACGGCCGGCGCCGACCAGCTGCACGAGGCGGGTGACGTCCGCGCGGAGCACGCGGCGGAGATCGCCGGACTGCTGGCAGCCGCGAACCGGTACCTGCGGACGGCCACGGACCGCGGGGAGTACGTCCACCTCCTGGAGGCCGTCCTGGGCTTCGAAGGCGTCGCGGGGTGGAGCGAGGACCTGGCCTGGGGGCTCGGGAGCGAGGAGTACGAGGTCTCCTGCCCGGGCTGCGGGGAGGGCCTGTTCATCGTCTTCGGCGAGCGCGGCCACTTCTCCACCGGCGAGGACTACGCGCTCGCCGACGGGGACATCGAGACCCGGCCCCTGCGGCCGACCGCCCCCGCGGACCTGGACGGCATCGGGCGGCGCCTCCATGACCTCGCGCTCGCCGACGGACAGCGCGAGGTCGCGCACGCGCTCACCCACGTGTTCGGCGGTGCGACCTGCCCCGACTGCGGGACCGACTTCCCGGTCGCCGACCGGATCCGGGCCGACGGCTGAGCCGACTGCCGAGCTGCGACCGCCGGGCGGCGCTTGCGGGCGGGCGCCGCTCAGTAGTCGAACCAGACCACCAGCCGGACGTTGTCGTCACCGTGCTGCGAGGCGAGGGCCTCCATGACCGTCCAGACCGGCTTCCACTCGCCGTCCTCGCGGACGGCGTCGCGGCGGTCCATCCGCTCGGAGCGGTAGACGACGTCGTCGACCACCCACTCGCTGCCCTCGGGCCAGGTCCGCACCTCGCCCGGCTCCGACCCCGGTCCCGGTGTCGGCACCGGTTCGGGAATGCCGAGGGTCTCGCCGAAGCGCCGGTTCCAGGCGCTCTTGCCGACGAGCGTGAGCCCGTCGGGGGTCCGCCGGTACTCGTGGAGCCGGCTGTCGGGTGCCTCCGCCGCCTCGGCCCAGTCCACGGCCCTCACCTCGGCCCAGGTGATCCAGGTGGTGCCGTAGAAGGTGGTCCCGTAGGTGTCCACCGCCGCCCGCACGGTCTGCGAGGCGTCCGGCGGCAGTCCGCGATCGGCGGCCAGCGGACGGAAGTTGGCGTGGTTGCGGACCCCGAAGAGGCAGCCGAACGCGTCGTAGTTCCTGGTGGTGTTGAGGAGGTCGAGGGCGACGGCGGCCTGCCAGGCCGGCTTCCCGTCCTCGTCGCGAAGGAACCACGCCCGGCACTCGATGAATCCGTTGATGTCCGTTCCCATGCCGGGCATTCTCCAGGCCGCCCCGCGCGAGAAGTCGGCCCCGCCGACTTCCCGTGCGCTCCCCTGCCGGGCCGACGTCCCGCGCGGCGCCCCCGTCGGCTCAGTCGCGCGGCCAGGGGCGGCCGTCGAGCCGCTCGATGCCGGTGTTGAAGCGGCGCAGGAAGCCGGCGAAGGAGGCGATGTCCTCCTCCGGCCAGTCCGTCATCACGAGGTTCAGTGCCCGTACGTGCGCCTCGCGTTCCGCGTCCAGCCGGCGGCGGCCCTCCTCGGTGAGGCGGAACTTGCGGGCGATGCCGCCGTCCGGGTCCGGGATGCGTTCGAGCAGTCCCGCGCTCTTCAGGGCCGCCGTCTGCCGGTTGAGGGTGGAGACGTCCAGGGCGAAGGCGTCGCTCAGCTGGCCGATGGACATCGGCCCTTCGGCGTCGACCCGGCTGAGCAGGATGTAGGCGCTGCGTTCGAGCTGGCTGCCCTCGGGGCGGGCGTTGACCTGGCTGAGGTCGCGGTGCCGGGCGAACACCAGGAACTCGAGGGCGACCTCGTGCGTGGGGCTGGTCATGTCGAAGTCCCTTCATCACCGCTTCGACCTGCGGGTTCTCCGTGGATCACCCTTCAGTATGCCAGAGGCATGCGCGGCACACATGATGTGCATCGCGCACATCCTGTGTAAGCTGACCGTCTTGTGTTTCATGCACATCGTGTGTTTTGTGCATGTTTCCGCTCTCGAACGCTCTTCGAACGTTCTTCGACTGCTCTTCGACCGCCCGAGGAGGCCCGTCATCAACGGCCCCGCCCCCACCCCCCGCACCGGTCCGATCGTGGCGGTGCTCGCCTTCACCGGCACCGTCGCCGCGATCATGCAGACCCTGGTCACCCCGCTGATCAGCCAGCTCCCGCAACTCCTGCACACCAGCGCGTCCAACGCCTCCTGGGTCATCACCGCGACCCTGCTCTCCGCCGCCGTCTTCGTCCCGATCAGCGGCCGCCTCGGCGACCTCCTCGGCAAGCGGACGATGCTCATCGCCTCCTGCGTCCCGCTGCTGCTCGGCTCGGTACTGTGCGCGGTGGCCGACTCCGTGGTGCCGATGATCGCCGGACGGGCCCTGCAGGGCATGGGCATGGGCCTGGTGCCGATCGGCATCAGCCTGCTGCGCGACGTGCTGCCGCCCGAGCGGCTCGGCTCGGCGATCGCCCTGGTCAGCGCCTCCATGGGGATCGGCGGCGGCCTCGGCCTGCCGATCGCGGCCGGCGTCGCCGACTACGCCAGCTGGCGCGTGCTGTTCTGGGGCACCGCCGTACTGGCCGTCGTCATCATCGGCCTGCTCTGGGTCATCATCCCGGCCCCGGCCGCTTCCGCTTCCTCGGACGGCCGCCCCGCCACCGGCGGGCGCTTCGACTACGTCGGCGCGATCGGCCTCAGCGTCGGCCTGGTCTGCCTGCTGCTGCCCGTCTCCAAGGGCGGCGACTGGGGCTGGGGCAGCACCCGGACCCTCGGCCTGTTCACCGCCTCCGCCGCGATCCTGCTGCTCTGGGCCCGCTGGGAGCTGCGCGTCACCGAGCCGCTGGTGGACCTGCGGGTCACCGCGCGCCCCCGGGTGCTGCTGACCAACGCCGCCTCCGTCCTGGTCGGCTTCGGCATGTACGCCCAGGCGCTGATCGTGCCGCAGCTGCTCCAGCTGCCGGAGGCCACCGGCTACGGGCTCGGGCAGTCGATGCTGGCGATGGGCCTGTGGATGGCGCCCGGCGGGCTGATGATGATGGTCGTCTCCCCGTTCGGCGGCAAGCTGTCGGCCGCGCGCGGACCGAAGTTCACCCTGGTCGCCGGGGCGCTGACGATCGCCGTCGGGTACGGGCTGGCGCTGCCCCTGATGGGCTCCACCTGGGGCGTGCTGATCGTGACGATCGTCTGCAACAGCGGCGTGGGCCTGGCCTACGGCGCGATGCCCGCGCTGATCATGAGCGCGGTGCCGCTGACCGCGACGGCCTCGGCGAACAGCTTCAACACCCTGATGCGCTCGCTGGGCACCTCGGTGTCCGCCGCCGTGATGGGCGTGGTGCTGTCGCAGATGACCGTCACCCTGGGCGGCCACACCCTGCCCTCGGAGGGCGGCTTCCGGGTCGGCCTGGTGATCGGCTGCGGCGTCGCGCTGATCGCGGCCGCCGTCGCCGCCGTCATCCCCGCGCCGCCCGCGTCCCGGCTGCGCTCCGTTCCGGTGCCGGCGGGGGCCGGCGCCGAGGAGGCTGACCAGGCCAAGGCCTGAGCTCCGCCGGTCCTCGAAGCCCCGCCCCGGGCGCGCCGTGCTCGCGCGCCCGGGGCGGTTCGTTTTCCCGGTCCGCCGTTCCGCCGGGGCCCGGGCCACTCGGACGGGTCAGGAGCTGTCGCTGTGGAGCGGGATGTTGCCAAGCATGGGGACGTACGGGCCCCTCGGCCGCCGAACACCGACCAGGAGAGGGATCCCTCGGTGCGTGAACTCCACAGTCCCCCCAGCCACCGCCGACCGGGCCGGAGGTGGACGCCGCAGCGGACGGTCGCGCTGATCGTGGCGGCCTCCGGCGTCGCCGTGCTCGCGGCCTGCAGCAGCAGCTCCTCGGGCACGGCGGCCGGCTCGGCGACGGCCACCCCGCCCAACGCGGGCGCCTTCTCCGGCGAGCCGCCCTCCGCCGTCGCCTCCGCCGCCGAGTCGCTGCTGGCCTCGGCGTCCGCGGCCATCGCCTCGGCCTCGGAGGCCTCCGCGGCGTCCGTCGCCTCCAAGGCCGCGGCGGCCTCCGCCTTCGAGGCCTCCGTCTCGGCGCAGCAGGTGACGACCAGGGAGAAGGCCGCCTCGGTGCTCAGCGGGGAGCCGGACGGCGGCAACGCGGTGAACGACGTCGCGATCACCGGCATCAACCGGCAGAACACCGGCGGCCTGCACGCCGTGGTCGTCACGATCCGCAACCGGGGGCTCGAAGCGGCCTCCTACGCCGTCCAGGTCGACTTCACCGACACCAGCGGCAAGACCGTGGACAGCGCCGTCGTCGGCGCCGAGAACGTCCCGGCGAACGGCACGGCCGAGCCCGTCGCCTTCAGCAGGCAGCCGGCCGACCGGACGCTGCTGCCGGTGGTGGTCAAGGCCGTCCGGTACTGACCCCCGCCCGGGCCGATCTAGCGGAAGTCTGCCGCGTGGTCCCGCACCCAGCTGCGGACATCGCGCGGCGGACGCCCGAGCACCTCCTCCACGGTGCCGGTCACCCGCTCCGGCTCCCGGGTGAACGACTCCCAGGCGCGCAGCCGGGCCGCCACGAACGCGGCGTTCCCCCAGGCCGCCGTCAGCTCCTCGCGGGCCGTCTCCGGCGGCAGCTCCTCCCACCGCACCGCGACGCCCAGCTCCTCGCCGATGATCCCGGCCGGCTCGGCGTGCGAGAGCGACTCCGGGCCGGTGACCACGTACGCGGCGCCGCCGTGCCCGTCCTCGGTGAGCGCCCGCACCGCGACGTCCGCGATGTCCCGCTCGTGCACCAGTGATCGCCGCGCCCGCCCGTACGGCCGGCGGACCACGCCCTCCCGCACCTGGTCGGCCCAGGCCGGCAGGTTGCCCGCGAAGTCGATCGCCCGGACGAAGGTCCACTCCAGGCCCGAGCGCCGGATCAGCCGCTCGATCTCCTGGTGGAAGACGACGGCCGGCTCGTCGTCGGCGAGGTCCGCCACGTCCGTCGACAGGTAGACGACCCGCCGGGCGTGCCGGGCGATCAGCTCCACCACCCGGGGCCGCACGGGCAGCCCGGGCCACATCAGGTAGACCGCCTCCACCCCGCCGGCCAGCGCCGGCTCCAGGCTCTCGGGCCGGGTCAGGTCGCCCTGGACGGCCTCGACGCCCGCCGGGAGCCAGGACGTCGCCTCGTCGCGCACCAACGCCCGCACCTCGTGGCCGCCTTCGACCAGCGAGGCCACAACGTGCCTGCCCACACTGCCGGTTGCGCCGATCACCAGAACCTTGGTCATGCCCGCCCCCGACACCGGTGCGCCCGGGGCTATGCCCGGGCGGCTACCAGCCCGACTCCACCAGCCCGACTCCACCGGCCCGGTTCGCGGGCGCGTCCCGGGTTACGTCACGCCGCCGGGGGGTTACGTGACGCCGTCCGCGCGTTCCCGCTGCCGGGTGCGGTAGGCGCGGGAGCGGCAGCGGGGCGAGCAGTAGCGGGGCGGGCGGCCGCCGGGGCGCGGGCCGGCGGGGGAGGGGGCGGTGGCCGTCAGCGGG
>NZ_LFVW01000863.1:0-2273 GCF_001182915.1 Kitasatospora sp. MY 5-36 | reverse complement strand
GGCGGGCGTTCGTGACGCCCGCCCCCCGCCGGTGGTCGCCGGTACGGCCGTCAGCAGGGCCCGTCGTCGGCCCAGACGCCCCACTGGCCACTGGCGCTCGGCACCTCGTTCAGCGTCCACCACTTGGCGTGGTAGGCGTGCCCGTTGTACGAGACCTTGGCGCCGCCGTTGTACGTGGTGCTCGCGCTCCACGCCGGGGCGGCGCAGCTGCCCGGGGTGGTCGGCGGCGTGGTCGGGGGAGTCGTCGGCGGGGTGGTGGGCGGGGTGGTGGGCGGGGTCGCCCCGGCGAACTTCACCGTGAACCTGGTGAAGTCCCAGTCGTTCTGCACCACGCTGGAGCAGGAGCCGGACAGCCCCGGGTCGACGTTGCCCGCGCACTGGCGGTCCCGGTTGACCGACCAGTAGGTGTACCGGGCCAGGCCGTGCGCGGTGGCGAAGTCCAGCACGGTCTGGAAGTCGGACTGGTGGAAGTACTCGGCGGCGTCGGTGCGGCCGTTCATCATCGACACGCCCTCGTGGGCGTAGGCGGTGGCCTCGTTCCAGCCGAAGGTGGTCTGCAGGATCTGGTTGAACTTCACCAGCGCGTCGGTCTGCGCCGCGGCGCCGCTGAAGCCGCCGTCGAACGGCATGATCGAGTAGTTGTCGGGCGTGAAGCCCTGCGACTTGGCCTCGTTGAGCATCTGGGTGCCGAACCAGCCGGTGCCCGCGTTGGTGCCGGCGGTGGTGATCGAGACGTACAGGCCGGGGTTGTTCTGCTGGAGGATCCGCGCCGCGCCGATCTCGTTGTGGATGGCCGCGGTGTTCTCGTACTCCGGCTCCTCCAGGTCGAAGTCGATCGCCTTGAGGCCGTACTTGGTGATCACCTTCTGGTCCCCGGCGGCGGTCGCCTCGGGGGTGCCGCAGACCTGGCCCAGCTTGGTGCCGCCGTACCCGCCGACCGACACCGAGACGTCCCCGCCCTTGCCGCGGACGGTCTGGATGACGCTCGGCATGGTGGTGTCGGTGTCGATCGGGGAGGTGCCGCCCCAGGCGGGCGAGCAGCTGGTGCCCTGGGCCAGGATGAACGCCAGCTGGAAGGCCTTCTGGCCGGTGGCGTCCATGACGGCGGCGGCGTCCGGCGGGCTGTTGTCCTCGGGCATCAGGTACGGCGCCGAGGCGTACCAGTTGCTGCCGAGCCCTCCGGCGGCCCCGGTGCCGGTGGTGCCGGTGGTGCCGGTGGTGTCCGCGGCGGCGGAGCCGGTGCCGGCCAGGGCGGCGACGCCGCCGGCGACCAGGCCGAGCGCGGCGGCCGCGGCGAGTACGGCGCGGCGCCTGAAGGGGGGACGTGCGGCGTGCTGTGGGGGAAGAGCGCGCTCCATCGGAAGCCTTTCCAGGAAACGGCAGTGGGGGAGGCGGGCCTGCTCACGCCGGGTGTGGGGGTGGCGTGGCGGCCGAACGGGCCTGCGGCGGCGGGTGGTTGCCGAAGGTCCTCACTGGTATAGACCTGTCAGGGAAGGGCGGTCAACCCCAAAGAGGTCAAGGCGCGCCGGTCGGCCGACGGGCCCTGGAGTCGGCTCACCGGGACGGAACTCCGGCCGCCGCCCCGGCCACCACTCCCGGCGCCATCCCCGCCAGCAGCGAGCCGACCGCCGGGGACCACGGGCGGCCGGTCGGCCCGGTCAGCGACAGCGTCCGGTGGACGGCGGGCCGGATCGGGACCAGCACGCAGTCGGCCGGGAGCATGGTCAGCGCCAGCGCGGGCATCACCGAGACCCCGACGCCCGCGTGCACCATGCCGATCAGGCTGTTCAGGTCGCGGATCCGGTGCCGGGGCGTGAAGCGGGTGCCGGCCCGCCGGTAGGCCTCGCGGATGTGGCGCTCGCAGCCGCCCTCCGAGAGCAGGAAGTCGTCGTCCTCCAACTCGGCCACGTGGACGGTCGGTTGGCCGGCGAGCGGGTGGTCGCGGCGGAGCAGCGCGTGCATCGAGTCGGCGCCGAGCGAGACCGCCCCGGGCGGCAGCGGCCCGGCGTCCACCAGGACGGCGGCGTCCACCGTGCCCGCCTCCAGCCAGGCCGCCAGCTCGTCGTCCTCGCCCTCGAAGACCCGGACGGTCACCTGCGGGTAGGCCGCCCGCCAGTCCTTGAGCAGCCCGGGCAGCAGCGCCTGGCAGACGGTGGTCGGCGCCGCCAGCCGTACGGTGCCGGTCGGGCCGCCGGAGTGCCGGGTGGCGATCGCGCGGACGGCGGCGGCCGAGGCGACGGCGGTCCGGGCGTGCGGCAGGACCTGCTCGCCCA
>NZ_LFVW01000862.1:0-3768 GCF_001182915.1 Kitasatospora sp. MY 5-36 | reverse complement strand
TCACGCCGTCACCCCGTCCGGGGCCCGGGTGCGCCGCAGCGCGCGGTCGCAGGCGGCCAGGTGCGGGCCGAGGGCGTCCTCGAAGCTCATCCACTGGGCGTCGAAGGCCAGTTGGCGGCGGATCGCGAGTTCGGGGCCGGACAGGCGGCGCAGCAGCCGGGCGGCGGCCGCCAGGGTGCGCCCGGGGTCCCGGCTCACCTGGTCCACCAGGCAGCGTTCCAGGGCCTCGCGGGCGGTGATCGGTACCCCGAAGAGCACGGTGCGCCGGGCGCGGGCCGGCCCGAGCTGCTGGACCAGCCGGTAGCCGGCCATGCCCGGCCAGACGGCCTGCCCGTGGAAGGACGGCAGCAGCCGCAGGTCCGGGGCCGCCACCCGGACGTCGGCCGCCAGCAGCAGGTCCAGCGCGACGCCGCCGCACTCCCCGCTCGCCGCCGCCAGGGTGGGCAGCCGCAGCCGCTCGAAGCGCCGTACCGCCCGCTCCCACTTCGTGACGGCGGCGGTGTCGCCCGCCTTCGCCACCGCCTCGCCGTCGGGGGCGCCGGACAGGAACAGGGTCGCGGCGTCGGCGCCGGCGCTCTCCGCCTCGTCGCACAGGGCGCCGAGGGCGGCGGTCAGCTCGGCCGAGATCTCCCGGCGGCCGTCCACGTGCAGCACGGGGCCCTCGGGCAGGGCGTTGACGGGCATTGCGGTCTCCCTAGGGTCGGTTCACCACTGGATGAGCGCGGACTCGATCGTCGAACCCGGCCCCATGGTCATCAGCACGCCGTAGTCGCCGTCGCGGACCACGCCCTCCCGCAGGAGCCGGTCGTAGGAGAAGAGGAACGAGCCGCTGGAGACGTTGCCGAAGTCGCGCAGCACGGTGATGGTGTGCCGCAGGTCGTGCCGGGTCAGCCCGAGGTTGACGGCGACCGCGTCGATGACCTTCTTGCCGCCGGAGTGCACCAGCCAGTGCGCGACGTCGTCGCGGCGCAGCGAGGTGCCCGCCAGCAGCCGGTCGACGACCCCCTCCACGTGCGCGCCGACCAGGTAGGGGACCTGCGGGTCCAGGAAGAAGCTGAAGCGGCCCTGGTCGCGGTCCCAGTCGTAGCGCATCGCGTCGATCGCGTCGACGATGGTCACGCTCGCGGTCCGCAGGATCCGGGGCCCCTCCAGCCGGCGGCCGGGCCCCTCCTCCTCGGCCTCCTCGTCCTCGCGGCGCCCGTCGTTCACCGGGTCCGCCACCACCGCCACCGCCGCGGCGCCGTCCCCGAACAGGCTGTTCACCACGGCCGTGCGCATCGTGGCGTCCATCGTGTACGCGGCCGAGCAGGCCTCCGAGCAGACCATCACGGCCAGCCGGCCCGGGTTCGCCGCCGCCCAGTTGCCCACCACCGCCAGCGCGTTGAGCCCGGCGTTGCAGCCCATGCCGACGATGTCGGCCCGCGCGGTGTGCCAGTCCATGCCCAGCTCGCGGATCAGCAGCGCGCTCAGCCCCGGCGTCAGGAAGCCGGTCGAGGTCACGCAGCACAGGTACGCCACCTCCGACAGGTCGGCCCCGATCCGCTTGAGGCACAGCTGCAGCGCGTCCGCCCCCATGCTCACGGCCCACGCCTTGTGCTTGTCCAGCAGGTCGCCCTGGCTCTCCCGGAGCCTGGTGCCGTCCGGCGCCGCCGGCGGCAGCACCAGCGAACGCTGCCGGATGGAGCCCAGCAGGAACACCGAGCGCACCCGGCGGTCGGTGATCCCGAACAGGTCCAGCAACTCCTCCTGGGAGTAGTGCTCGGGCGGCACGGCGGTGCCCACGCTCACGATGCGCGGGACCGTGGCGGCCGGCGCTCGGTCCAGGGCCGTGGTCATGGTGCGTCACTCTCCGTTCCGGGTACCGGGCACGTCACCACCGTGCGTCCACCACCGCGCGCCCCACCGCCGCGCGTCTCCTCACTGAGCGTCTCCACGAACCGCACCAGCCGCTCGACGCCCTCGACCACCTGCCCGGGCGTCAGGTAGCTGATCGACAGCCGGATGTCCCGCTCGCCCCCGCCGTGCGGATGGAAGAACTCCATCGGCGTCCAGATCACCCCGAACTCCCGGGCCGACCGCTCCAGCGCCGCCGTACCGGTCCGGAAACCGGTGCGCAGCGTGAGGAAGAAACCGCCGTCGGGCCGGTTCCAGCCCACCCCCAGCTCCCGGCGCCGCCGCTCCGGCAGCCACCGCTCCAACTGCGCGAGCGTCGCGGCCATGCTGCGCCGGTAGTGCTCGGCCGCCCGCGCGTTCAGCACCGACAGCCGCCCGTCCGAACCCAGCAGCGCACCCGCCGCGGCCGCCTGGCTGAGCGAGGACGTGTTCACCGTCACCATGCTCTTCACCTTCGCCAGGTCCCGCGCCAGCAGCCGGATCCCGCCGCGCCCGTCGCGCACCTCCTGGTCGGCCACCACGTAGCCGACCCGCGCACCCGGGAACACCGTCTTGGAATAGGTGCCGAGCTGGATCACGCTCCTCGACGTGTCGAGCGCCTTGAGCATCGGGCACCGCGGCCCCGGGCCGCTCAACCGGTAGGGACTGTCCTCCAGGACGAGCAGACCCTGGCGCCCGGCCAGCTCCAGCAGCCCGGTACGCGTCGGAAGGTCCAGCGTCGACCCGGTCGGATTCGCGTGGTCCGGCACCACGTACACGGCCCGCGGCCGGCGACCCGCCGCCCGCTGCGCCCGCACCGCCGCGTCCAGGTCCGCGACCACCAGCCGCCCGTCACGCTCCGGCACCGCGACCACCGGGATGTCCAGCAGCCGCGCGGCCCCCATGATCCCGACATAACAGGGGGTCACGAGCAGCAGCACGTCCGCGGGCGTCGCGAACAGCGCGCGCAGCACCAGGAACATCGCCTCCTGCGCACCGACCGTCACCACGATCGCCTCGGGCGCGACCTCGAACCCCTCGTCCTGCCGCAGCGAGTACGCGATCAGCTCCCGGATCTGCCCCGCCGCCGGCCCGTACTGGTAGAAGCCGCTGCGCACTTCGGCCGGCCCCGCGCCCCGGCTCTCCAGGTAGGCCGCGTACCGGCGCAGGTAGGTGTGGACCTCCTCGACCTCGAAGAATCCGTCATAGGGGCGGCCCGGCGCGAAGGACACCGCGTCCGGGTAGCTGGACGTGATCTCGTTGAGGAAGTTCATCCGGTCGAGAACCGGGTCCTCGATGCTCGAGTGCAGCGTGGTCGAATCGAGCACCATGGTGCCCGCCTTTCCGTGGACGAGCCGCCGTGCGGCACCCCGTCGGACGGCGGATGCCAGGGCTCGCGTGAAGGACGCGCGGCAGGGCGACGGTGCGGCGGCGCCCCGTGGGCGGATCGCCGGTACCGTCCTCCCGCGTTCGAACATCGGTCGGTCTCGACGTCGGTCTCATGGCGGCCCCTTGGACGGGCCCACGGGCTCCGGCGGCGCCACCGCGGGCGCACCGTCCGAACGGCGGCGGCGCGGTGCCCGCACGCGAAAACCGCCGTCGGGCACCGGGCCGAACGCGACGCGAGGGGGTATCGAGATCCCAGCACGCCCTGTCGCCGCTTTCGCACCGGCCGCGGTATCCGACGGATATCCGGAGCACAGGGCCCTGTCTGCTGTTTGTCCTCGTTCCAGTACGCGCCCCCGGGCGAGGGGCTGTCAAGCGCTGTGGGTTTCCGCCCCGTCACAGCCTGCTACCGGATTCCCGGTCCCGCCGCCGTGCCCGCGGCCCCGGCGCCGACCGGCCCGCCGCCGCGCCCCCGCGGCCGTCGCCGTCCGCAGCGACACCACCGCCCTC
>NZ_LFVW01000861.1:0-3772 GCF_001182915.1 Kitasatospora sp. MY 5-36 | reverse complement strand
GCGCTGGCCGCCGCCCTCGCCGACGCCGCCGGCCGCCGCGGCGCGCTGCCCTCCGGCTGGCGCAACCTGCCCTCCCAGCCGCAGCTCAAGCGCTACCGGGCCGAGGACGGCACCGAGGCGGCCGTCCGCTACCGGCACACCCGCACCGGACTGCTGGCCGAGGACCACCCGGACGTCGAGCTCGTCGAGGCCGCGCCGGACCGGGTCGTGCTGTCCGAGGGCGGGCTGCGCCGCACCTACCGCGTCGCCCGGTACGGCGACCGGGTGCACGTCGACACCCCGGCCGGCGGCACCGCGCTCACCGCCCTGCCGCGCTTCCCCGAACCCGCCGTCCGCACCGACCCCGGCGCGCTGCTCGCCCCGATGCCCGGCACCGTCGTCCGGGTCGCCGCCGCCGTCGGGGACACCGTCACCGCCGGCCGGCCGCTGCTGGTGCTGGAGGCGATGAAGATGGAGCACCGCGTCGTCGCCCCGGTCGACGGCACCCTCGTCGAACTGCGCGCCACCCCCGGCCGGCAGGTCGAAACCGGCACCCTGCTGGCCGTCGTCCGGCCCACCGAAGCCTGAGGAAGGACCCCGCATGTCCATCGGCAGTCAGCTCCTGGAGACCCCCGAACGCCAGACCCTGCGCCGGGCCGTCGGCGACCTCGGCCGCCGCTACGGCTCCGCCTACTACCTCGCCAAGGCCCGGGCCGGCGAGCCCGCCGACGAACTGTGGGCGGAGGCCGGCAAGGCCGGCTACCTCGGCGTCAACCTGCCCGCCGAGTACGGCGGCGGGGGCGGCGGCATCACCGACCTCGCCATCGTCCTGGAGGAGCTCGGCGCCGCCGGCTGCCCGCTGCTGATGCTGATCGTCTCCCCGGCGATCTGCGGCACCGTGATCGCCCGCTACGGCACCGCGGAGCAGCAGCGGCGCTGGCTGCCCGGCCTGGCCGACGGCAGCCGCAGGATGGCCTTCGGCATCACCGAACCGGACGCCGGCTCGAACTCGCACCGGATATCCACCGTCGCCCGCCGGGACGGCGAGGACTGGCTGCTGACCGGCCGCAAGGTCTTCGTCTCCGGCATCGACCACTCCGACGCGGTGCTGTTCGTGGCCCGCACCGAGGACGCACGGACGGGGAAGCTGAAGCCCTGCCTGTTCGTCGTCCCGCGCGACACCCCCGGCTTCGAGTACCGGGCGATCCCGATGGAACTCGTCGCCCCGGAGAAGCAGTTCCAGGTCTTCCTGGACGACGTCCGGCTGCCCGCCGACGCCCTGGTCGGCGACGAGAACGCGGGTCTGCTCCAGCTGTTCGCCGGTCTCAACCCCGAGCGGGTCCTCACCGCCGCCTTCTCGCTCGGCCTCGCCCGCCAGGCCCTCGGCAAGGCCGTCGAGTACGCGAAGACCCGCACCGTCTGGTCCACCCCGATCGGTGCCCACCAGGGCCTGGCCCACCCGCTGGCCCAGTGCGCGGTGGAGATCGAACTGGCCCGGCTGATGACCCAGAAGGCCGGGCTGCTCTACGACGCGGGCGAGGACCTCGCCGCCGGGGAGGCCGCCAACATGGCCAAGTACGCGGCGGGGGAGGCCGCCGCCCGGACGGTGGACCAGGCGGTGCAGACCCTCGGCGGCAACGGCCTGACCCAGGAGTACGGGCTGGGCGCGCTGCTGACCGCCACCCGGGTCGGCCGGGTCGCCCCGGTCAGCCGCGAGATGGTGCTCAACTACGTCGCCCAGCACACCCTCGGGCTGCCGAAGTCGTACTGAGCGGCCGCCGCCGGTGGTCCTGAGCAGCAGCCGCCGCACACGCCACCCCGGTCGGCCACCCGTTCGGTGTCGCCCGCCAGGGTGGTGCCGGCGCAGGCCTTGACGTAGCCGTCGGCGCCGGGCGCGGCCGGAGCGGCAGGAGCGGGACGGGGCCGGACAGGGGCCCCACAGCGGGGAGTTCCGGGGACGGGGCCGCTCCCGGAGGCGGGCGGCCGTGGTGCGCGCCCTCCGGTCGGGCGCCCCCCGGGAGCGACCGTGCCACGGATGGTCCATTACGGGTTCCCCACAATGGCCGAGCCAGGCCCCCTACTGTCCGTATGCTCCTGAACGCGCCCCGCACGGAACTGCTAGCCGGTTTTGTTGCTACGTCAACTTCCATACTGGAGGCCCACCTTGGTGTTCCGAAGCGAGTTCCCCGACGTTGCCGTGGTCGACCTGCCGATCCACGAGGCGGTGCTCGGCGCCGCGGCGAAGTACGGCGACCGCCCGGCCCTGATCGACGGCGTCACCGGCGAGACCACCAGCTACGCCCAACTCGCCGACGCCGTCGAGCGGGTGGCCGCCGGACTGGCCGAGACAGGCGTCCGCCGCGGCGACGTCGTCGCCCTCTTCAGCCCCAACTCGACCGCCTACCCGATGGCCTACTACGGCGCGACCAGGGCCGGCGCCACCGTCACCACCGTCTCGTCCTTCGCCACCCCCGCCGACCTCGCCGGCCAGCTGCGCGACAGCGGCGCCCGCTGGCTCGTCACCGTCTCCCGCTTCCTGCCGACCGCCCGTGCGGCCGCCGAACTCCTCGCCGAACAGGGCCGCCCGCTGGCCGAGACCGTCGTCCTGGACGGCGCCGAGGGCCACCGCTCGCTCGCCGACCTGCTGGCCGCCACCGGCCCCGCCCCCGAGGTCGCCATCGACCCGGGCGAGGACATCGCCGTGCTGCCCTACTCCAGCGGCACCACCGGCCTGCCCAAGGGCGTGATGCTCACCCACCGCTCGATCGCCACCAACCTCTCCCAGTGCGACGCCCTCTACCGCCCCGCCGAGGGCGAACGGGTGCTCGCCGTCCTGCCGTTCTTCCACATCTACGGACTGGCCGCGCTGCTCAACCAGCCGCTGCGCTGCGGCGCCACCGTGGTCGTGCTGCCCCGCTTCGACCTGGAGCAGTTCTGCCGCACCGTCCAGGAGCACCGGGTGCAGGCCCTGGTGGTGGCCCCGCCGATCGCCCTCGCGCTGGCCCGGCACCCCGTCGTGGAGCAGTACGACCTCTCCTCGGTCGAGTACCTGCTGTGCGCCGCCGCCCCGCTCGACCACGAACTCGCCGACGCCTGCGCCCGGCGCCTGGGCCTGCCGCACCTGCTCCAGGGCTACGGCATGACCGAGCTCTCCCCGGTCACCCACGTCGTCTCCCCGCGCGAGGGCGACCCCTCGCCCGGCTCGGTCGGCCGGATGGTCCCCTCCACCGAGCTGCGGATCACCGCCCTGGACGGCTCCGACGGCGACCTCGGGCCCGGCGAGCCCGGCGAGCTGCTGATCCGCGGCCCGCAGGTGATGAAGGGCTACTTCGGCCGCCCCTCCGAGACCGCCGCGGTGGTCGACGCCGAGGGCTGGCTGCACACCGGCGACGTCGGCTTCGTGGACGAGCGCGGCTACCTGTACATCGTCGACCGGGTCAAGGAGCTGATCAAGTACAAGGGCTACCAGGTCGCCCCCGCCGAACTGGAGGCCGTCCTGCTCGGCCACCCGCAGATCACCGACGCCGCCGTGATCGGCGTCCCGGACGCCGAGGGCACCGAGTGCCCCAAGGCCTTCGTGGTCCGCGCCCCGGGCAGCACCCTGACCGCCGAGGAGGTCACCGGGTACGTCGCCGGACAGGTCGCCCCGTACAAGAAGGTCCGCCTGGTGGAGTTCGTCGACACCGTCCCCAAGTCCGCGGCCGGCAAGATCCTGCGCCGCGAACTGCGCGCCCGCGAGGCCGGGCGCGCCGCCGCCCGCTGACCGGCCGGGGCCGCCCCGGCGGCCGGGGAC
>NZ_LFVW01000860.1:0-3776 GCF_001182915.1 Kitasatospora sp. MY 5-36 | reverse complement strand
GGCTCGCCCGCTGCCACGACCTGCGGCTGGTCGAGGCGCTGCTGCTGGCGCACGAGGGCCGGTTCGGGGCGCCGCGCTCGCTCGGCGCCGCCTGGGCCCGGCTGCGGAACCTGCCCGTCCCGGCGGACCTGCCCGAGCCCGGCCTGGCCGACGCCGACGACGGCCAGGACACCCTGTTCGCCCCCGACCGGCTGCAACTGCCGCCCGGCGCCGACCCGTTGGAGGCCGTGGTCGCCGTCCACGCCGAACAGCAGCGCCGGATCGCCGCCATCGCCGACCCGGCCGCCCGGCAGCGCTTCCGGCTGCTGGTCGCCGCCGAGTCGGCCGGCGCCCTGGTGGCCGCCGAGACGGCCCACGACGGGCTGCCCTGGCGGGCCGACGTCCACGACCGGCTGCTGACCGAACTGCTCGGCCCCCGGCCGACCGTCCCCGGCACCCAGCCCAGGGTCCTCGCCGAGCTCGCCGTCGACCTCCAGCAGGCCCTCGGCGCCAAGCCGTTCAACCCCGACTCGCACACCCAGGTGCTGCGCGCCTTCGCCGAGGCGGGCATCCAGCTCGGCTCCACCCGCTCCTGGGAGCTCAAGGGCGTCGACCACCCGGCCGCGCAGCTGCTGGTCCGCTACAAGGAGCTGTCCCGGATCCACGTCGCGCACGGCTGGGCCTGGCAGGACGCCTGGGCCCGCGGCGGCCGGTTCCGGCCCGAGTACGTGGTCGGCGGCGTGGTCTCCGGCCGCTGGGCCAGCCGCGGCGGCGGCGCCCTGCAGATCCCGCGCATCCTGCGCCGCGCCGTGGTCGCCGACCCGGGCTGGCTGCTGGTCGTCGCCGACGCCGCCCAGCTGGAGCCCCGGGTGCTCGCCGCGCTCTCCCAGGACGCCGGGCTGGCCCGCACCGCCGCCGGCGGCGACCTGTACGAGGCGCTCGCCGCCCAGGCCTTCCAGGGCGACCGGGACAAGGCCAAGCTCGGCCTGCTCGGCGCCATGTACGGGCAGACCAGCGGCGACATCGGCCCGCTGCTGAACACCCTGCACCGCCGCTACCCGGCCGCGATGGGCTACGTCGAGGCCGCCGCCCGCACCGGCGAGGACGGCGGCGTGGTCGCCTCCCGGCTCGGCCGGGTCTGCCCGCCGGCCTCCGCCGACTTCCTCGACCTCACCGAGGGCGAGGGCGCGGGCGAGGCCGGCGGCCGCACCGCCCGCGCCCGCGGCCGCTTCACCCGCAACTTCGTCATCCAGGCCAGCGCCGCCGACTGGGCGCTGGCCCTGCTCGCGGCCCTGCGCCGCCGACTGAACGAACTGCCCGCCGCGGGCCCGGAGGACCGCCCGCACCTGGTGTTCTTCCAGCACGACGAGGTGATCGTGCACACCCCGGCCAACCTCGCCGACGAGGTGGCCGCCGCCGTCGCCGAGGCGGCCGACGAGGCCCGCCGGCTGGTGTTCGGCGACACCCCGGTGCGCTTCCCGCTCAGCACGGCGGTGGTGGACTGCTACGCGGACGCCAAGTGAGCCGCAGGCACTGGACGACGCCCGGACACCGGGCCGTCAGAGCTTCCGGAACCCGCGCGCGTCCTCGGCCGCCGCGACCACCTCGGCCAGGCCCGCCCCGGTCGAGGCGGTGACGGCGGCGGCCACCGCGCCCTCCACGAACGGCGCGTCCACCAGCTGCACGCCCGGGCGCGGCTCGTCCTCCAGCACCGTGACGGCGGTGAGCACCGAGCTGCCGAGGTCCGGCAGCACGACCACGCCCGCCCCGGCGTCGGCCCGCGCGATCGCCCCGGCGATCAGGTCGTAGCTGGTGCCGAGCCCGCCGTCCTCGGTGCCGCCCGCGACGACCACCCGCACGCCGTCCGAGGCGAGTTCGCCGAGCAGCTCGCGCAGCCCCTCCGCGAGCCGGGCGCTGTGCGAGACCAGAACAATGCCCACGTTCTCACTCATGCGGCCGACCCTACGGCCGGAACCCGGTACTCCGGGAGAGTGATCGGAATCCCGCGTGTCGCACCCCGTGCCCACCACCCCCGTCTGGCGTAGCGTCGGGGCTACGGCGTCGCCGGCCGTGGCGTCCTCACCCAGGTCACCCAGGTCACCAAGGGAGCGAAGAGCGTTGAAGAAGCTGATCAACACCCCAGAGAGCGTCCTGGAGGACGCGCTGGCCGGGATCGCCGCCGCCCATCCGGAGCTGACGGTGGACGTCCCCAACCGGGTGATCACCCGGGCCGCCCGCCCGGCCGGCCCGAAGGTCGCGCTGATCTCCGGCGGCGGCTCCGGCCACGAACCGCTGCACGGCGGCTTCGTCGGCCCCGGCATGCTCGACGCCGCCTGCCCCGGCGAGGTCTTCACCTCGCCCGTCCCGGACCAGATGCTGGCCGCCGCCAAGGCCGTGGAGACCGGCGCCGGCGTGGTCTTCGTCGTGAAGAACTACACCGGCGACGTGATGAACTTCGAGCTCGCCGCCGAACTCGCCGCCGAGGAGGGCCTGGAGGTCCGCACCGTCCTGGTCAACGACGACGTCGCGGTCGAGGACTCCACCTGGACGGCCGGCCGCCGGGGCACCGGCGCGACCGTCCTGGTCGAGAAGACCGCCGGCGCGCTGGCCGAGCGCGGCGCCCCGCTGGACGAGGTGGCCGCCCTGGGCGAGCGGGTCAACGCCGCCTCCCGCTCCTTCGCCGTCGCGCTCACCGCGGCCACCGTCCCGGCCGCCGGCAAGCCCGGCTTCGACCTGCCCGAGGACGAGATCGAGGTCGGCGTCGGCATCCACGGCGAGCCCGGCCGCCGACGCGAGAAGCTCCGCCCGGCCCGCGAGCTGGCCGCCGAGGTGGTCGACACCATCCTGACCGACCACCACCTGACCCCGGGCGACGAGGTGATCGCCCTGCTCAACGGCCTCGGCGCGACCCCGCTGCTGGAGCTGTACGTGGTCTACGGCGAGGTCGCCGCCCGGCTCGCCGAGCGCGGCATCACGGTGGCCCGCAGCCTGGTCGGCAACTACGTCACCAGCCTGGACATGGCGGGCTTCTCGCTCACCCTCACCAAGGCCGACGCCGAGCTGCTGGAACTCTGGGACGCCCCGGTCGACACCCCCGCCCTCAAGCGGGCCTGAGGAGGACGCACGATGGACTTCGACACCCCGCTGGCCGAGGCCTGGGTCCGCGCGATCGCCGCAGCGGTCGAGAAGGAGCGGGCCCGGCTCACCGACCTGGACTCCGCGATCGGCGACGGCGACCACGGCAGCAACCTCCAGCGCGGCTTCGCCGCCGCCCTGACCGCCCTGGACGGCCTCCAGCCCGCCGGCCCCGGCGCCGTCCTCACCAAGACCGGCACCACCCTCATCTCCAAGGTCGGCGGCGCCTCCGGCCCGCTCTACGGCAAGGCCTTCCGCGCCATCGGCGCCGCCCTGCCCGACCCGGCCGGCCCGGCCGCCGTCGCCGAGGCCCTGTCCGCCGGCCTGGACGCCATCCGCCTCCTCGGCAAAGCCGCCCCCGGCGACAAGACCATCGTGGACGCCTGGACCCCAGCCGTCGCCGCCTTCCGCGCCACAGCCGCCACCGGCGCCGACCTCCCCACAGCGGCCGCAGCGGCCGCCGAAGCCGCCGAACAGGGCGCCCGCGACACCATCCCCCTCCAGGCCCGCAAGGGCCGCGCCTCCTACCTCGGCGAACGCAGCATCGGCCACCAGGACCCGGGCGCCACCTCCACCGCCCTCGTCTTCCGCACCCTCGCCGACATCACCACCACCTGACCCCCACCCCCCGCCCGTCGCCCCGCCCAGCGCCGATCCCCCGC
>NZ_LFVW01000859.1:0-3780 GCF_001182915.1 Kitasatospora sp. MY 5-36 | reverse complement strand
CCGCCCGCCCAGTCCTCGCGCCGCGGCTCCGCGGTGCGCCCGTCCCCGAGCCTCGCCGCCGCCCGGCTGGCGCCCGTGCTGTCGGGCGGCCTGCCGCCGTCCTCCGCGGACACCATGCCGGACTGGCTGGAGCCCGCGATGGCGGCCAACGGCATCGGCTCCTTCGACTGGGACATCCGCCGCGACGTCCTGGAGGGCGACCAGCGGGCCTGTGCGATCGTCGGCCTGGACGCCCTGGGGCAGAGCCGCTTCGACCGTACGGCCGCCTCCTTCCTGGCCATGCTGCACCCCGAGGACGCGCCCGTGGTGCGCCGCCGGGTCGAGCGCGCGGTGTCCGAGCTGGGCCAGTGCGGCGCCTACTACCGGACGGTCGGGGCGAACGGCGGCATGCGCGCGGTGCGCTTCCGCGGCCGGGTGCTCGCCGACGCCTTCGGCCGGGCCTCCCGGATGGTCGGCTTCGTCTGGGACGCCACCGTCGAGCTGCACAAGCGGGACCACGCCGACCGGATGGCCCTGCTGCGCGAGGAGCGCTCCCGGTTCATCAAGGAGGCGGCGCGCGCCCTCTCCGAAGCCGTCACCGTGCGTGACGTGGCCCGGGTGTTCACCGAACTGCCGCTGCCCGGACTGCCGCCGGACGGCCTGGTGCTGGCCTCCTTCGAGGCCGGACGGGCGCAGATCCTCGGCGCCTCCGGCTACCGCTCCGACTCGCTGGCGGTCTGGGACCGCACCGTGCTGCCGCCCGGCCACCCGGCCGCCGAGGCGCTGCGCCACCGCGCGCCGGTCTTCGTCTCGACCCGCGAGGACTTCCGCGACGGCTACCCCGAGGTGTGGGAGCAGACCAGCCGCACCGGCCGGGGCTCCTGGGCGTACCTGCCGCTGGTGGCCAGCGGCCGGGCGATCGGCGTCTGCGTGGTCAGCTTCGACGACGAGCGCGAGCTGGACGCCGACGAGCGCACCCTGCTGACCACCCTGGGCGGGCTGGTCGCCCAGTCGCTGGCCCGGGCCCGGCTGCACGACGCCGAGCACGAGCTCGCGGCCGGCCTCCAGCGGGTGATGCTGCCGCGCACCGTCCCGTCCGTCCCGGGCGTGACCACCGCCGTGCGCTACATCGCGGCCGGCTCCGGCCTCCAGATCGGCGGCGACTGGTACGACGTGGTGCCGCTGCCCGGCGGACACGTCGGCCTGGTGATCGGCGACGTCCAGGGCCACGACGTGCACGCCGCCGGGATCATGGGCCAGCTGCGGATCGCGCTGCGCGCCTACGCGGCCGAGGGCCACCCGCCCGCCGCCGTGATGGCCCGCGCCTCCCGCTTCCTCGCCGACCTGGACACCGACCACTTCGCGACCTGCACCTACGCCGAGGTCAACGTGGACTACGGCGTGGTCTACGCCGTCCGGGCCGGTCACCTCGACCCGCTGGTGCGCCGCGCGGACGGCACCGCCGCCGTGGTGCCGGTGGCCGGCGGGCTGCCGCTGGGCATCGACCCGGACCAGGAGTACCGGGTCACCCGGTTCAGCCTGGACCCGGGCGAGACCGTGCTGCTCTGCACCGACGGCCTGGTCGAGGCGCGCGGCATGGACCTGGACGAGGGCATCGCCCGGCTCGCCCGGGCGCTCGCCCGCCCGCTGCCGGACGCCGGGCAGGCCGCCCGCGACCCGCTGGAGGAGCTGGCCGAGCGGATCGCCTCCCAGGCCGCCGACTCCAGCGAGCGCGAGGACGACATAGCGCTGCTGCTCCTGCGCTGGGACGGCCCGGCCGGCGGGCTGGCCGCCCAGCAGCTGCGCCGCCGGATCGGCCAGGCCGACCTGGCGCGGGTCGCCGAGGTCCGGGCCGAGCTGCGCGACGCACTGCGCCGCTGGGGCGTGGCCGAGTTCATCGACACCGCCGAGCTGCTCTCCTCCGAGCTGGTCACCAACGCCATCCGGCACACCGACCGGGACGCCATGTTCACCGCCCGGCTCTACCGGGAGCCGGAGGCGGACGGTGGCCGGGCCCGGTTGCGGGTCGAGGTGGAGGACGAGTCGGACCTCTGGCCGACCCGCCGGACGCCGGGGGAGCAGGCCTCCTCCGGGCGGGGTCTGATGCTGGTCGAGGCACTCGCGGACTCCTGGGGCGTGGAGCCGCGCGGCTCCGGCAAGCGGATGTGGTTCGAGCTCAGCGGGACGTCGGCGGCCTGAGCGCCGGCCCGGGGCCTGGGCTCCCGGGGCGCCGACGGGGGAGCGGTCAGCCGAACTGCTGCTCCAGGTCCTTCAGTTTGCGTTCCATCTCGTCCAGCCGGGGCAGCGTGACGGTGTCCTCCTCCAGGGTGAGGTCGATGGTGCGCCGCTCCGGACGGGCCGGCAGGCCCGGCTGGACGACCGTGCCCTCGGCCGGTTCCACCTCGCGCGGACCGGCGGGGCGCTCCACCTCGGGACGCTCGGCCCCGACGCGCTCCGCCGACACCCGCTCCGTCGACACCCGTTCCGCCGACACCCGCTCCGTCGAGACGCGTTCCACCCCGGGGCGGTCCGCCGCGGCGGCCGTCGCGGGCTCCGCGCCGGACCCCAGCCGCCGCGCCGTGCCGCCACCGCGCCGCCAGGCGCTGTGGGAGCGGTTGATCGCCCGGATCTCGGCCCGTTCCCGGCGCCCGGCCAGCTTGCGGCGCTGCTTCTCGTCGGCGCGCTCCCGCTTGTCGTCGCGCACCTCCTCGACCGCCTCGTCCAGGCTGCGGACGTTCTCCAGCAGCATCAGCGACCAGGCCGCGTAGGTCTCGCGCGGGGCGCGCAGCCAGCGGACGATGCGGATCTGCGGGAGCGGGCGCGGCACCAGGCCCTGCTCGCGCAGCGCGGCCCGGCGGGTCTGCTTGAGCGCCCGGTCGAACAGGATCGCCGCGGAGAGGGACATGCCGGAGAAGAACTGCGGGGCGCCGGCGTGGGTCAGGCCGCGCGGGGCGTGCACCCAGTTGAACCAGGCCGAGGCGCCGGCGAAGAGCCAGACCAGCAGCCGGGAGCCGAGCGCCGCGTCGCCGTGGCTGGCCTCGCGGACGGCGAGCACCGAGCAGAACATCGCGGCGCCGTCCAGGCCGAACGGGACGAGGTACTCCCAGCCGCCGGACAGGCCGAGGTTCTGCACGCCGAAGCCGACCAGGCCGTGGAAGGAGAGGGCGGCCGCGACGCCCGCGCAGCAGAACAACAGGGTGTAGGAGGCGCCGCCGTACAGGGATTCCTTGCGGCGGCGCCGTTCCTCGGACCGTTCCCAGGAATCCGTGCCGGCGGTGGAGGAGGCGGACCCCCGGCTGCGGAGCAGGGCCACCAGGAGTGCGCTGACCAGCAGCCCCACGACCACGGTGATCGCCCATCCGAGCGGTATGTCGGACAATTTCATCGCCGAAACCAGCCTCGCTTTCCTGCGTCGCTTTTCTGCGTCGTGACGGCGGGGACCATCATGGCGGACGCGCGGCGAGGAAATGGCCGATTCGCCGTCAATGCGCTGAGGAGAGGGATTTCTGACCCGGTTACCATCGCATTGTCATGCGAATTTGAAGCGGGCTTTTCCTGGAATCACGGGCTTTTCGGACCTGATATCGGACAGGTTTTCGTCAACGCCGCGTGACGCGCGGACAGCCGCCGCACATGTCCTTCGGATCGGCGGTGTAGACGAGGCAGCAGCTGGCCCGGGAGCGCTCCAGGGCCGGAGCGCCACCGCTCCCGGGCGCCGGGGGCGCGAATCCGGCGCCCGGGATGAAGGGGGCCGGGGCCGGAGCGGGGCGGTCGCCCGCGCCGGGCGTGCGCGCGGGGTCG
>NZ_LFVW01000858.1:0-3794 GCF_001182915.1 Kitasatospora sp. MY 5-36 | reverse complement strand
CACCGGCCGCCGTCGCGTTCCACGGCCCGGGCGCCTCAGCCGCCCGCCAGCACCTCGCACACCTGCCAGCCCGGCCGGGCGTGGTTGCCGGGGTCGACCGGCGCCGGCGGCGTGACCGCCGTGCCCTGCGCGGTGGCCAGCACCGGCTGCAGGAATCCCGCCATCGAGGCGCCGCAGGGCTCCGGCCCGGCCTGCACCACCGAGTCCACCAGCCGCAGCTGCCCCGAGGCCAGGTCCACCCGGTCGAACTCGAAGGTCAGCTGCCGCCGCACGGTCTCCAGGGTGACCGGCGCCCCGGCCGGGGCGCCGGCCGGCTTGAGCGCGTAGACGAAGGTGTGGTCGGTGGTGATCTGCAGCGTCCCGCTGTCCGCCTCGTCGATCCGCATCGCGCCGACCACCTTCACGGTGTTCGAGGCCAGCGCGACCTGTGCCGGGTCGAAGCGGACCATCCAGCCGGTCACCGCGTGGTGGCGGTCGTCCACCGGCTGCGCCACGCTCGCGTCGAACTCCGCCTGCTCACCGGGCGTGACGAAGACCCGTACGTCGGCGGTGGCGCCCTGGACCAGCGTCGCCGGGGAGAGCGAGGAGGCGACCAGGTAGCGCTGGACGGTGTCGAGCGCCTTGGCCACCTCGACCCGGCCGAAGTTCCCGGTGGCGGCGCCGGTCGGGGTGTTCAGCCCGATCGTGCCGTCCCCGTACCCGAGCGGCAGCGCGGCGAACGGGTCCGCCGGGTCGGCGACCGGGTGGACGGCCGACGCCGGGCTCAACGCGACCAGGCTGACGGTCAGTTGGCTGCCCTCGGGCCGCACCGCGGTGCCCTTCGGTGAGCTCACCCCGAAGTACACCGCGGCCCCGAAGGCGAGCAGGATGAGCAGCAGCAGGATGAGCGCCTGGCGCGGGACGCTGCCCAGCGGGCCGAACCGCACCCGCGACCGGGTGGCCTTGCCGAAGGAGCCCGCCAGCCGCTCCCGGGCGGAGAGTTCCTGGATGCGGGCAGCCCGCACGAACGATTCGTCGAACACGACGGACCGGAATTCGTCCTCGTTGCCGGAACCGCCCTCGGGCGTCCCCTCAGGAGGCTCTCGCGGGTCACCCACACCACCAGGGTAGGCGGACACCAGCGCCGCCACGAGGGTCCGGGCGCACATTCCCGGGAACGCTCCGTGACCACCGCCCCGGGGCGTGCGCCCCCGGGCGCTCGGACTAGCCGGCGGGCGCCGTGACCACCAGCGGGGGCTCCGCCGGGGCCTGCCCGGGGGCCACCCCGGTGCTGCTGCTGCCGGACTGGGGGCGCCGGGGCGTGCCCAAGGGGCCGCCCACCCCCTGGTAGATCGCCGCGACGGCGACCGCCACCAGGCTCACCCCCATGATCACGGCGAGCACCCAGGCCACCGGCCGGTGCCACCGCTGCTGGGCCACGTACCGCCCGGGGACGCGCACCGGGTCGTCACCGCGCCGCCACCGCCGGACCCGGCGGTCGGCCGCCCGGCCCGGCCCCGACCAGGGGTCGGGGTAGAGGTGGTCCGCGTCGAGTCCGCTCGGGTACGGGCGCAGCTCCAGCGGCAGCCCGTCCCCGGCCGGAACGTCACGGCCCCAGCCCGGCCCCGCGGCGTCCGGCTCGAACCGGGCCTCGGCGGCGGCGAGTCGCCGCTCCTTGGCGGTCGGCTCGTGCACGGCGGCGGACCGGACGAAGGCCTCGTCGAAGACCACGGTGGCGAACTCGTCGTCCGCACCACCGTGGTCGGAGCCGTCGGGGTACGGGAAGCCCCCCACATCCTCAGCCACGGATTCAGCGTATTACCGGCCGGACGATTTGTCTGTGGCTCCCGGCAGTTGGTCCGTCGCACGTGTGACGGACGCCCTGCGCGCGCCGCGCGGCGGCCGTCCGCGCCCCCGCCCGCGGCCTGCGGCCTGCGGCCTGCGCGCCTACTCGGCCCCGCCGCCCACGGTCTGCGCGGCCTCGCCCCGCACGTGCCCGTCACCAGTGACGATGTACTTGGTGCTGGTCAGCTCGGGCAGGCCCATCGGGCCGCGGGCGTGCAGCTTCTGGGTGGAGATGCCGATCTCCGCGCCGAAGCCGAATTCGCCGCCGTCGGTGAAGCGGGTGGAGGCGTTGACGGCCACCGTGGTGGAGTCCACCAACCGGGTGAAGCGGCGGGCGGCGGCCTGCGAGGTGGTGACGATCGCCTCGGTGTGGCCGGAGGACCAGCGGCGGATGTGCTCGACGGCGGCGTCCAGCGAGGGCACCACGGCGGCGGCCAGGTCCAGCGAGAGGTACTCGGTGCCCCAGTCCTCGTCGGTGGCCGGCACCACGGTGGCCGGTCCGCCCTCGGCGGCCTTCAGCACCGCCTCGTCGCCGTGCACGGTGACCCCGGCCTCGGCGAGCGCCGCCAGCGCGAGCGGCAGGAAGGCGTCCGCGACGTCCTGGTGGACCAGCAGCGTCTCGGCGGAGTTGCAGACGCTGACCCGCTGCGCCTTGGAGTTCAGCAGGATGCCGACGGCCATCGCCAGGTCGGTCTCGGCGTCCACGTAGACGTGGCAGTTGCCGGTGCCGGTCTCGATCACCGGGACGGTGGAGCCCTCGACCACGGTGCGGATCAGCGAGGCGCCGCCGCGCGGGATCAGCACGTCCACGTAGCCGCGGGCGCGCATCAGCTCCCGCACCGACTCCCGGCTCTCCCCCGGCACCAGCTGGACCGCGTCGGCGGGCAGCCCGGCCGCGGCGACGGCGTCGCGCACCACGGCGACCAGCGCGCTGTTGGAGCGGTAGGCCGAGGCTGAGCCGCGCAGCAGCACCGCGTTGCCGGACTTGAGGCAGAGCGCGGCGGCGTCCGCGGTGACGTTCGGGCGGGCCTCGTAGATGATGCCGACCACGCCGAGCGGCACCCGGACCTGCCGCACGTCCAGGCCGTTGGGCAGGGTGTAGCCGCGCACCACCTCGCCGACCGGGTCGGGCAGGCCGGCCACGTCGCGCACGTCCGAGGCGATCGCGGCGATCCGCTCGTCGGTCAGGGTCAGCCGGTCGATCACCGACTCGGCCGTGCCGGCCGCCCGGGCCCGCTCCACGTCCTCGGCGTTGGCCGCGACGATCTCCGCGCTGCGGGCCACCAGCGCGTCCGCGACCGCCAGCAGCGCGGCGTCCTTCGCGCCGCGCGGCAGCGGGGCGAGCGCGGCGGCGGCCTCCCGGGCTCGGCGCGCTACGGCGAGGACGGGGCTGTCGGCGGTGGCGAGATCGCTGGTCATGCCGCCAAGGGTAGCGACTGCGCCCGCCCCGCCCGGGCGGCATTTCGCCCGGTGAGACAGCTCGGTACGGCGTTCGGTCCGGCGTTCGGTACGGGCGCTCAGTACGGGTGCACGCCGCCCAGGTGCGGCGGCGGCTCGCCGAAGCCCTCCGCCACCCGCTTGTGGTACGTCGCCCGGTCGACCACCTCCAGCCCGACGATCTCCCAGGGCGGCAGGTTCGAGGTGACCTTGTGCTCGCCCCACAGCCGCAGCGCGATGGCCGCCGCGTCGTGCAGGTCCCGGGCCTGCTCCCAGTAGCGGATCTCGGCGTGGTCGGCCGCGTAGCGGGCGGTCAGGAAGAACGAGTGGTCGTGCGCCAGCTGCTCCAGCGAGGCGCGCAGCGCGGACAGCGGGGTGACCTGCCCGGCCACGCTCAGCACCACGTGCCACAGCCGCGCCTGCTCGGGCACGGTGGGCGGCTGGGCCGCCCGGTCGAGTTCGGGCCGCATCCCGCGCATCCCGCCGGGCCGCTGCGTCGGCGGACCGGCCGGCTCGGCGGGGCCGTCCCCGCG
>NZ_LFVW01000857.1:0-3816 GCF_001182915.1 Kitasatospora sp. MY 5-36 | reverse complement strand
CCGGCTCCCGGCCGCCGCACCAGCAGGCACAGCGCCGCCAGCCGGTCGACGGCCGCCCGGCAGCGCGCCTCGCCGAGCCCGAGGTCGGCGGAGATCCGCGCCAGGTCGGCGGGCTCGACCCGCCGGTGCCGCACCGCCCACTCGTAGACCAGCCGCGTCTCGCGATCGAGCAGGGCCTCCCGCCCCGACGACCGGACCGCGTCCGTTTTCACCGGATTCATCCACCCCTCCTCAGTCGGCCAACAACTTCCTGGCCCCCTCGCCCCCTGGCGGCCGCCGCGAACGTTGACGACGATCGAACAACCGCTTCCGGGGCCGACCGACCGCCGGACGCGACCGTCGACTGTCGGCCGCCACCAGCTGTCAAGAGGGCTGTCATGAGAGAACGTGGAACCGTCCACATCGCGTTCACCCCACACGCACCAGGAGCCCCACTGGGCTCCGTCCCGGCCCCCACCACCCCCACTGCCGGGCCGGGCGACGGCACCGTCGCCTTCTACGCCTGGGCCGTCCGCCGGGACCGGCCCGCACCGGTCCGGCCCGTGACCGGGCAGTCGTGGAGGGCCGAGCAGTCGTGGACGGCCGCGCAGGCGGTCCACGGGCGGCCGGAGACCGGCGCACCCGCCGTACGGCCGGAGGAGGTGCCGCCGGACCACGGCGCCGTACACGCGATCGTCGGCGACCGGCTGCTGCGGGCCCGCCGGGAGGTCGTCCTCTGCTGCCCCGGCGGCGACCCGACGGCGGCGGCGCTGGCCGACCTGGTCGTGGCCGAACTGCCGCGCACCGACCCCGCGCTGCGGGTCCGGATCGTCCACCAGCACCCCGCGCGCTTCCACCTGCCCACCCAGCGCCAGGCCCGGGCCGCGGAACGGGCCGGCGCCGAGGTGCGGACCACCGGGGAGAGCTGCGGCCCGTTGCTGGTCGTCGACCGGGAGAGCGCCTTCCTGCCGGAGCGGGGACGGACCGACGGGCTCGTCCTGGTGGACCAGCCGTCGGTGGTGGCCCACCTGGCCGACTCCTTCGAGACGCTCTGGCACCAGGGCGAGGCCTTCCGCAGCGGCCCGGCCGCCGCCCGCGCCGTCTCGGACGAGCTCCGGACGACGATCCTGCGGCTGCTCGCCGACGGCCTGAAGGACGAGGTCATCGCCCGCCGGCTCGGGCTCTCGCTGCGCAACTGCCGACGGCACATCGCCGGCCTCTACAGCTCCCTGGGCGCGGACAGCCGCTTCCAGGCGGGTGTGCTGGCGGAGCGTCACGGCCTCACCGGGACGGCGGCGGCCGCCGCCGTCGCCACCGGAGGCCGCTGACAGCCGGCCCGGGTGCGACGGCGACACGCCCGGCGTCACACCGCCGTCACGTTCACCACGGATACTCGGACGGGCCCACCGCCCGCGCCCCGTACGACGGAGGACCCGCCTGTGACCGCCGCCCCCGACCGCCCCACCTTCCTGCTGGTCCACGGCGCCTGGCACGGCGCCTGGTGCTGGGACCCCCTGCGCGCCGCCCTCGCCGCCGACGGCTGGCGCTCACACGCCGTGGACCTGCCGAGCTCCGCCGCCCACCCCGAGGGCACCCGGTCGGCGGGCCTGCTGGAGGACGCCGCCGTGATCCGCGACCACCTGCGGCGGATCGACGGCCCGGTGGTGACGGTCGCCCACTCCTACGGCGGCGCCCCCGCCACCGAGGCCGTCGCGGGCGCCGCCAACGTGGTGCGGGCGGTGTACGTCTCCGCCTTCCAACTGGACGTGGGCGAGAGCACGTTCTCCTTCCTGGGGATTCCCTCACCGGAGGACGACACGGGCCACACCCCGCCGGACGTCGCCCACGCCCGCCAGGAGTACTACGCCGATGTGCCCGCCGACGTCGCCGACCGCGCGGTGGCCCGGCTGAGCCCGCAGAGCGTCCGGTCCTTCACCGAACCGGTGACCACGGCGGGCTGGCGCACGGTGCCCTCCAGCTACGTCGTCTGCGACCAGGACCAGGCCCTCGACCTGTCCCAGCAGCACCGGCTCGCCGCCCGCGCCGACACCGTCCACCGGCTGCCCAGCAGCCACTCCCCGTTCCTGTCCATGCCCGGGGAGCTCGCCGCCCTGCTGGCGCGGATCGCCGACCCCGCCGCACCCTCGGCCTGACGTCAACCTCCTTGGCCGTAAGGGGTGTTGGCGGACACGCCAGGGTGGTCCGGCTCGTGCCGGACCACCCCGCCACGGCCCTCGCCGGTCAGCCGGCCTCGGTGCGCGGCTCCAGCCGGGTACCCGTCCGGAGGGTGATCGACATCAGGTCGCTGGGGGCGTCGAGTTCCAACCGGTGCCAGCGGCCCCGGGGCACGATCGCGGCGGTGCCCGCCGTCAGCCGTACCACCGACTCGGCCTCGCCGGCCTCGCCGGGCTCACCGGGCTCGACCGGGCGGAGGAAGAGCCGGACGCCGCCGGCCAGACAGCAGACCGCCTCCTCGGCCTCGGGGTGCATCTCCCAGTGGTCGGCGTGGACCTCGGCGTCGCTCTCCACGTGGAAGGTCGCGATCTGCCAGGCTCCGGCGTCGCCGCCGGTCATCCGCCGCCCGGTGGCCCGGACGTCGCCGTCGGGGTGGATGTGCAGGGCCGAGGAGAACAGGTCCACGGCCTCGATCGGAGTGGTCGTCATGAGCGGGTTCCTTCCAGTCGGTTCTCCGCGCGGTTCCGCGCGGAGCTTTCTGCCGGGCCCTCCGCCACGGGGGAGAGCGGGTCGGGGAGGCCCGGCACCTCCGGCCGCCGCCGGGGCAACACGGCGACCGCCACCACCGCGGCGAGGACGAAGAGCCCGGCGGTGACGGCCAGTCCGGTGGCGTAGCCGTCGTTGAGGGCGGCCGGGTCGGTGGCGCCGCCGGTGCGGTGCGCGGCGACGGTGGCCAGGGCGGCCAGGCCGACGCAGCCGCCGAGCTGGCGCGAGCTGTTGAGCAGGCCGGAGGCCATCCCAGCCTCGCGGGCGGCCACACCGGTGGTCCCGGCGGCGGCGACCGGGGCCAGGACCAGTCCGGTGCCGACGCTGGTGACCAGCGACGGACCGAGGACGTCGCTGAGGAAGCCGCCGTCCGGGCTGATCATCGCGAACCAGGCCAGGCCCGCGGCGGCCAGCACGGCCCCGGGCACCAGGGCGGCCCGCGGAGTGCGGCGCGCGACGACGCGCGTGGCGAGCACGGTGCCCGCGACCAGTCCGGCCGAGAAGGGCAGGAAGGCGAGGCCGGTGGCGGCGGCGCCCAGGCCCAGGACCTGTTGGAGGTAGAGCGAGACGAAGTAGAAGGCGGTGAACTGCCCGGCGGCGGCCAGGAACACCAGCACGTTGGCACCGGCCACCCAGCGGCTGCGCAGCAGGCCGAGGCGGAGCAGCGGCGCGGCGGTCCTGGCCTCGGTGACGGCGAAGGCGGCCAACAGGGCGAGCGCCGCGGCGAGCGTCCCCAGGGTGGCCGGGGAGCCCCACCCCCGGACGTCGGTGCGGACCACGCCGAACACCAGCAGCCCGATCCCGGCGGTCGCGAGGACGGCGCCGAGCACGTCCGGCCGCTCCCGCCTCACGGGCCGTACGGGCTGTCCGGGCCGCGCCTCGGCGGGCAGCAGGGCGAGCGCCGTCGCCACGACGGGCAGGTTGACCAGCATGACCCAGCGCCAGGTCGCGTACTCGGTCAGCAGCCCGCCCGCCAGCACCCCCAGGGCGCCACCGGCGGCGTTCGTCGCGCTCCACACGCCGAGCGCGCGCACCCGCCCGGGCCCTTCGGTGAACGTGGTGGTGAGCATCGCGAGCGCGGCCGGGGCGGCCGCCGCGGCGCCCACGCCCTGCCCG
>NZ_LFVW01000856.1:0-3819 GCF_001182915.1 Kitasatospora sp. MY 5-36 | reverse complement strand
CCCGGGGCGGGGCACGGTGCCCCATCCGGCGGTGCCGCCGCAGGTGCCGTACGCGACGCCGCCGTACGGCGTTCCGGCCCAGGGGGTGCCGGTCCGAGGGGTGCCGGCTCAGGGCGTTCCCGGGCACGGGGTGCCGCCGCAGGCCGACGCGCCGCAGGACGCGCCGTTCGCCCCCGGCGGCGGGGTGAGCGAGGTGCTCAGCTCGCACGAGGAGCCGCCCGCCCCGGCCGGCGGGACGCTGGTGCCCGGCGCGGTGCCGCCGCCTCCGGCCGAGGAGCCGGTCGACCCGAGCGTGTGGCGCGAGCACCCCTGAGCGGGTGCCCCGTACGGGCACCCCTGAGGAAAGGGCAAAGGGCCCCGCGGGGGAACGGGGCCCTTTGTCGTTCAGCACTCGGCGTCAGGGCCGCGCCGGTGCTGGGGTGACGGCGCCGGGGGAGGAGCGCCGTCGGGTCGGTCGGCTTCGGGGCGCGCCGCGCGGCTCCGGCGTGGGTGGCCGGCCGCGCGGGGCGCGCACGCCCGTGCGCGGTGGCTCGGCGCACAGGTCTGCGCCGGTCCTACGCTCACGGAGCGTGAACTGAGGAACCGCGGCCGCCTTCCGTGGCGCGGCTGCGGAGAACGCCGTCGCGGGCCCCCTCGGTGAGCCCGTGAGGCGCCGGGAGAACCGCGTACAACGAGCATCGTGCTGGACGGAGGGCTCGCTCTGCAACCGGTTCGGCACAGTTCGGCACAGAGCATTTCCTGCCGGGGCCGCCGTCGATGATCACGGTGCGTAGTGGTCTGGATGGTTGTGGCGCACGGGGACGCGCGTAGCGGCGCGGGGTGAAGGGGGGAGTGCGCTCGGGCGCGCACCGGACCGGACCGGGGGTGCGACGGCCGGCCCCGGGCGTCCCCGGACTCCGGCCGTCCCACCTCTCGGCCCAGTCGCGGCCGGGGTCGCTGTCCCCTGCTGGCCGGCCGCGGCACCCGCGCACGGTCCCACGGTGCCGCTGCCCGGCGGGCCGGGCGGCGGCACCACGTGCGCCGGTGGACTGGGATGGAACTCCACGCGTGGTCCTGCTGCCGTACGGCGGTGCCCCCGCGGGGGCGGGCGGCGCGTCTGGCGGACGCGGCGCGGCCGTACGTTCGTAGGAAGCAACGAACCGCCGCCCCGCCCGGTCACGGTCGTTCGGACGGGCAGACGAGTGAAACCGGACAGCCCGGTAGAATCGGTGTCCAGACACCCCACACCGTCCGCCGCAGCCGCAGCCCCCCTGCCGGGGAGGCGGTCACGCGCGGGCACCTCGATACCGCTGCCGGAAGGCCGTCTGTGTCCTCTGCAATTCCCGTCCAGTCCGCGCCGGACAACGACCCCGTTCTGGTGGTCGACTTCGGCGCCCAGTACGCCCAGCTCATCGCCCGTCGGGTGCGTGAGGCGCGGGTCTACAGCGAGATCGTGCCGAGCAGCATGCCGGTCGCCGAGATGCTCGCCAAGAACCCCAAGGCGATCATCCTCTCCGGCGGCCCGTCGTCGGTCTACGAAGAGGGCGCGCCGCAGATCGACCGCGCGATCTTCGAGGCCGGTGTCCCGGTCTTCGGCATGTGCTACGGCTTCCAGCTGATGGCCAAGACCCTCGGCGGCACCGTCGACAACAACGGCGCCCGCGAGTACGGCCGCACCCCGCTGACCGTCTCCCGCAGCGGCTCCACCCTGTTCGAGGGCGTCCCGGCGCAGCACTCGGTGTGGATGTCGCACGGCGACGCCTGCTCGGCCGCCCCGGAGGGCTTCGCCGTCACCGCCTCCACCGACCTGGTCCCGGTCGCGGCCTTCGAGAACGACGAGGCCCGGCTGTACGGCGTCCAGTACCACCCCGAGGTGCTGCACTCCGACCACGGCCAGCAGATCCTGGAGCACTTCCTCTACCGCGGCGCCGGCATCGCCCCCACCTGGACCACCGGCAGCGTGGTCGAGGAGCAGGTCGCCCTGATCCGCGAGCAGGTCGGCGACAAGCGCGCGATCTGCGGCCTGTCCGGCGGCGTGGACTCCGCGGTCGCGGCCGCGCTGGTCAACCGCGCCATCGGCGACCAGCTGACCTGCGTCTACGTCGACCACGGCCTGATGCGCAAGGGTGAGACCGAGCAGGTCGAGAAGGACTTCGTGGCCGCCACCGGCGTCCAGCTGAAGGTCGTCGACGCCTCCGAGCGCTTCCTGAACGCGCTGAAGGGGGTCACCGACCCCGAGGAGAAGCGCAAGATCATCGGCCGCGAGTTCATCCGCGTGTTCGAGCAGGCCCAGGCCGAGATCATCGCCGAGGCCGGCGAGCACGGCGAGTCGGTCGACTTCCTGGTCCAGGGCACCCTGTACCCGGACGTGGTGGAGTCCGGCGGCGGCGAGGGCACCGCCAACATCAAGTCCCACCACAACGTCGGCGGCCTGCCCGAGGACCTCCAGTTCCAGCTGGTCGAGCCGCTGCGCAAGCTGTTCAAGGACGAGGTCCGGATGGTCGGCCAGGAGCTGGGCCTGCCGGAGGAGATCGTCCAGCGCCAGCCGTTCCCGGGCCCGGGCCTGGGCATCCGGATCGTCGGCGAGGTCACCAAGGAGCGTCTGGACCTGCTCCGCGACGCCGACGCGATCGCCCGCGAGGAGCTGACCGCGGCCGGTCTGGACCGCGAGATCTGGCAGTGCCCGGTCGTGCTGCTCGCCGACGTCCGCAGCGTGGGCGTGCAGGGCGACGGCCGCACCTACGGTCACCCGATCGTGCTGCGCCCGGTCTCGTCCGAGGACGCCATGACCGCTGACTGGTCGCGCCTGCCGTACGACGTGCTGGCGAAGATCTCCACCCGGATCACCAACGAGGTCCGCGACGTGAACCGCGTCGTCGTCGACGTCACCAGCAAGCCGCCGGGCACCATCGAGTGGGAGTGACCCCTCCCACCGGCCGCCGGGGCGCTTCCTCGTCCTGAGGCCGATGCCTGAACGGCCGCGCCGTCGTTCCCGTACTGAAGGGAGCGACGGCGCGGCCGTTTCGCGGTGCGGGCGCCGCTCTCCGGGAGGGACCTCCCACCGAAAGCGGTCGGGAGCGGGCAGAATGCGGACCGGACCTGTCAGGGAGTGGCGGGCGGCGAGGGAAGGTGTGAGGGATGTCGGAGGCCAGCAACCCGGTGCCGGCCGGTGGGGGAGCGGCCGGCCGGGCCGCCCGGGCGGCGCAGCGGAGGGCGCTCGCGTCCAGGTACGCGCTGCTGCCCCTGCGGCTCTTCCTCGGCGTCACGTTCGTCTACGCCGCCCTCGACAAGCTCTCCGACGCCCACTTCCTGGCCGGAGCGGGCGACCCGGCCTCCTTCGTCTCGCAGACCCAGGCCGCCAAGGCGGGCGGCAGCCCGATCTCCTTCCTGCTCGGCCCCGCCCTCGACCACCCGACCCTGTTCGCGCTCGCCATCGCCTTCGGCGAGCTGGCGGTGGGCCTCGGCACCCTGGTCGGCCTCTGGGGCCGGGCCGCCGCGCTCGGCGGCGCCCTGCTCAACCTCAGCCTGTGGCTGACCGTCAGCTGGAGCGTCTCGCCGTACTACCTCGGCAACGACCTGGCCTACCTGATGGCCTGGACGCCGCTGCTGCTGGCCGGCACGCCGTACCTGTCGGTGGACGGCTACCTGGCCCGCCGGGCCGGGCGGGACCGCGAGCGCGGGCTGGGCGAGGACCACGTCAAGCGCCGGGCCCTGGTGGACGGCGGGATCGCGGCCGTCGCGATCGGCGGGGCCGGGCTGCTCACCGGCTCGCTGACCCGCACCTTCGGCCGGGACCGGACGGCCGCGCCCAAGCAGTCGGCGGCCCCGGCCTCCGGCGCC
>NZ_LFVW01000855.1:0-3823 GCF_001182915.1 Kitasatospora sp. MY 5-36 | reverse complement strand
GGCGAACGAAGCCCTTGGGGTCGCCCGGCGGCTGGGCACTCCTCGCCACACGCTTGTCCGTCCACGGTCCAACGGTAGGCGCAGCCGTCCGCCCTCGGGCCCGGACCGCCGCCCGGCCCGGCCCGTACGGCCACGGGGACGTCAGGAAGCGAGGTGCTCCAGGGTGAACACGGCCACCCGGTCGGAGAACTGGGCGATGGCCGAGCCGGAGCTGCCGGACTGGTCGGCGAGGGCCGCGTAGAAGCCGCTGTGCCCGAGTTTGAGGATCACCTGGCTGGTGTTGCCGGGGTCGGGGTACAGGAAGTGGAAGATCTGGTTGCCGTAGATCCAGCCCTGGCAGTCGAAGAGGTTGAGGTTGGCGCCCTCGCCGCCGGTGGCGCCGTCGTTCGGGTTCTGCTTCCACACGCCGAGGCAGTCGCCCTCGTTCTGCCGGCTGCGGAAGATGAACGACTGGTTGTCGGAGTTGTAGTGGCAGAGCTTCCACTGCTGGTTGTAGGCGCCGGTGTCGGGGTTCTGGATGGCCTGTCCCCAGGCGCTGTACTGGTTGCGCTCGACGAGTTGGTTGAAGGGCGTCCTGATCCGGTAGTAGCCGTCGTCGCAGACGTAGCCGTGCCACTCGCTGGAGGCCAGGCCCTGGGTGGCGGCCGAGGCGGGGGCGGCGAGCAGGGTCAGGCCGGACAGCGAGGCGAGGGCGGTGGCGCCGAGGGCGCGCAGCGCGGCGCTGCGGCGGGTGGTGGTGCGGTGCGGGGTCGTCACGGGATCTCCAAGGGCTGTCGGGTCGGCGGGGTGGTCAGCAGCTGCTGATGAGGAGTTGGGCGGCGCGGCGTACGGTGCCGGCGGCCTCGGCGGGCGCGCAGCGGACCGAGCCGATCTCCGGGGACTCGTAGGTGGTGAAGGTCCCGGGGGACGGCGAGGTGGTGACCCAGATGCCGGTGTTGGGGCCGCCGGTCTGGGCGCAGACGCGGTTGACGTACTGGCCGGTGACGACCCGGGTGCCGCGGTAGAGGCCGTAGCGGCCGGGATCGACGAGGTCCCAGGTGTCGCTGACGGTGGTGCTGGTGGTGCTGGAGGTGGTCTTCTGCACCGAGAAGCCGACCTTCACCTCGACCTTGAGGAACAGCGCGCTCGCGGTGGCGGTGATCTCCGTCTTGTTGTCGACGGTGGTGGTCGCCGAGTTGACCCGGGTCAGGATGTCGCTGTGGTGCCCGGTGCTCCCCGGGGCGACGTTGTAGATCAGGAAGTCGGTGACGAGCGGGGTGACCTGTACGTTGACGGGCTCGGCCGTGGTGCGGTCCACGGCCGGGTTGCACAGGGTCGGGAGGGTGTCGGCGTGGGCGGCCGGCGCCGTGCCGAGGCTCAGCAGCCCGACGGCGAGGGCGGTGGTGGCGGAGGCGGCGAGGGTGCGGCGCCGGCGGGTCCTGCGGGCGATGGTCATCCGTGCTCCTGGAGCGGTCGTGGAAGGTGAGGGGAGAGGGTGTGCGCGTGGCGAAGCCCGGGCGTGCACCCCGTGGAGAGACGGTGGAGAGTCTCGCGGGCGCGCGCCGGGCGCCAGTAGTGGCTGATGCCATGAACCGGCCGGGCGGTGTCACGGTCGGTTTATGACAACTGTCATGATCTATTGGCTGGTTCGGCTACAGACAGGGCGCGGCGACGGCCTCTACGCTGGCCGGACATGAGCACCTCATTCGCGGTGGCCGGTGTGGTCGATCCGGGTCGGCTGGGCCTCCTCACCCGCCGGACGTTGCTCGCCCTGGGGCCCCTGTGGCTGCTGCTGGCCGCGAACGACGTCGTCTTCAACCTGGACCCGGTGCGTACCGCGCTGACGGCCCCGGTGATCGTCGCCGTCCTGGTCCAGCACACCCGGCTCGTCCGCCGGGCGGTGCCGCCTCGCGCCGTGGGTCGGGAGCCCGGTGCCGGCCCGCCGGAGGGACAGGGGTACGGCCCCCGCCGCCCCTCCGCGGCCGAGTGGCGGTGGAGCCTCGCGCTGCTGGCCGTGGCGGTCGCCACCTGGGGCGAGATGGCGGACCGTCCGTACACCGCGCTCGACTGGGCGATGGTGCCCGGGGCCATGACGGCGGCCCTGGCCCTGTCCCTGCCGGCCCGGACGCGGCGCCGGCTGCTGACGGCGGTCGCACTGGTCTGCGCGGTGCTGGGCGAGGCCGTGGCGCAGTGGCGCCACGAGACCCCCGGCCTCCTGCCCGGGGTGCCGGCGGCGACCGGCGCCGGGATGCTGCTGTTCGTCGCCGCGGTGGAACTGGTCCTGCTCCGGCTGTGGCGGGCGGTAGTGGAGGCCGAGCAGGTCCGCGAAGCCACGGCCGACCTGGCCGTGGCGGAGGAGCGGATGCGCTTCGCCGCGGACCTGCACGACCTCCAGGGCCACCGGCTCCAGGCCATCACGCTCAAGGGGGAGTTGGCCGAGCGGCTGATCGGCCGCAGCGACCACGAGGCGCGCGCCCAGCTCCGGGAGATCACCGAACTGGCGCGCACCGCCCTGGAGGAGTCCCGGGCCGTGGTCCACGGCTACCGGAGCGCCAGCCTGGGCACCGAACTGGCCAACGCCGTAGGGCTCCTGGAGGCCGCCGGGATCCGCACCGCCGTCGACGGCGACGCCGAACGCGTCCCGCACCAGCTCCAGCCGGCCTTCGCCGCCCTGGTCCGCGAGGGCGTCACCAACATCCTGCGCCACAGCCGCGCCCGGCACTGCCGGATCACCGTCACCGCGGACGCGGGCCGGGTCCGCGTCCTGCTGTGCAACGACGGCGCCCCGGCGCACCCCGCCACCGACCGCGGCGGCAGCGGCAGGGGTAACGGCAGCGGCCTGGCCGGGCTGCGGGAACGCTTCCACGCCATCGGCGGGCACGTCGGCACCACCACCCACCCCGACGGCCGCTTCGAACTGGCCGGCCACACCGACCGGGAGGTCCCCGCGTGATCCGCATCCTGCTCGCCGAGGACGAGGACCTCACCCGCGGCGCCCTCGCGGCGCTCCTCGACCTCGAACCCGACCTGACCGTCACCGCCCAGGCCTGCGACGGCCCCGCGGCCGTCCGGGCCGCCGCCGACCACCCGGTCGACATCGCCCTGCTGGACCTGGAGATGCCCCACCTGGACGGCGTCGGCGCCGCCCAGGCCATCCGCCGCCACCCCGTCCCCGTCGTCCTCGTCACCCGCCACGCCCGGCCCGGCGTACTGCGCCGGGCACTGGCGGCGGGCATCCAGGGCTTCGTGCCCAAGACCACCCCCGCCGCGCGACTGGCCGACATCCTGCGCGACGTCCACGGCGGCGGCCGCTACATCGACCACCGGCTCGCCACCCACGCCCTCACCGAGACGCCCTGCCCGCTGACCCCGCGCGAACTGGACGTGCTGCGTGCCGTCCACCGGGGCCAGCCGATCAGCGCGCTGGCCGAGCAGCACCACCTCGCCCCCGGCACCGTCCGCAACTACCTCTCGGGGGCCATCACCAAGCTCGCCGTGCGCACCCGCCACGAGGCGGCGCGGCGGGCCTGGGAGGAAGGGTGGATCTGACGGCACCGGTCCGGCCCCCTGAACCGGCGGGGCGGAAGCAGGCCGTGTTCGAATCGATGTGTCGACACAGTGTCATCACCGCAGGACAGCGCCCATTGCGGTTCGATCACGGTGTGTCCGATTCGTCGAACATTGGGGGAAAGTGTGGCGGTTGATTGTTTTGGCAGTGGTGTCGGCGGCCTTTCATAATTCCTGCCGACACGCGTGACGGAATGCCCGGAGAACCCGCTGGGGGAGTGGTTCCCGTGAGGAGCCCGCGCGTGGGATTCCGCATTCTTCACTGGGGGGATTTCCT
>NZ_LFVW01000854.1:0-3825 GCF_001182915.1 Kitasatospora sp. MY 5-36 | reverse complement strand
GGTCCCGGCCGCGCCGCTGGTCACCGCAGGCCGGGCGGCCGCCGAGGGGGTGCCCGGGCCGGCGTCCGGGGCGGTCTCCGGGGCCTCGTCCGGGCCCGTGCCCGGGATCGTCAAACCGCTGCCCGCCGAGTGGTTCGTGCCGCACGGCACCAACGCGGAGACGCGCTGGGACACCTTCCGCGGCGCCGACGGCGGCGCCGCCATCGGACGCCACGTGCCGGTGGAGCGGTTCTTCGTCCGCAACCACACCAGCACCCCGCTGATCGACCCGGACACCTGGAGCCTCAGGCTCTTCGGCAGCGGCCTGCGCGGCGCCCCGACGGCCGGGCGCCCGGTCGAGTTCGGCCTGGACGACCTGCGGGAGCTGCCGTCCACCCGGATCAGCGCGCTGATCGAGTGCGCCGGCAACGGCCGCAGCTACTACTCCGGCCAGCAGGGCCAGCCCGTCCCGGGCACGCCGTGGACGCTCGGCGGCGTCGGCTCGGCGAGCTGGCGGGGCGTCCGGCTGGCCGAGGTGCTGCGGGCCGCCGGGCTGACCGGGGCGGCGGTGGACGTGCTGCCCACCGGCCTGGACCCGGACTTCGTCGCGGGCGGCACCAACTACGGCCCGGTGCGCCGCCCGCTGCCGATCGCCAAGGCGCTGGACGACGTGCTGCTCGCGTACGAGATGAACGGCGAGCCGCTGACCCCGGACCACGGCGCCCCGGCCCGGCTGGTGGTGCCCGGCTGGGTGGGCATCGCCTCGATCAAGTGGGTGGGCAGCGTGGAGGTCGCCGACCACCCGCTGTACTCGCCGTGGAACACCGACTTCTACCGGATGTTCGGCCCGGACTACCCGCCCGGCGGGGGCGACCCGCTCACCGTCCAGGTGGTCAAGAGCGCCTTCGAGCTGGCCGCGGGAGCGCGACTGGCGGCGGACCGCGAGCACCGGCTGCACGGGCGCTCGTGGTCCGGCGTGGCGGCGGTGCGCCGGGTCGAGGTCAGCACGGACGGCGGCCGGACCTGGCGGCGCGCCGAGCTGCGCGACGAGCCGCGGGCCGACGGCTGGACGCGCTGGAGCTTCGACTGGCGCCCCGGGCGGCCCGGCCCGTACGAGCTGCGCGCCCGCGCGACGGACCGCCGGGGGAACACCCAGCCCGAGCGGGCGCTGTTCAACCGGGAGGGCTACCTGTTCGGTGCCGTGGTGGCCCACCCGGTGACGGTGGTCTGAGCCGAGCGCTGGCCTGAGCCGCGTCAGGAGCCCCGGCGGCGGGGCTCCTGACGCGGCGCGGCTCAGCCGGTGGACTGGACCTCGTACGGGGCCGGGTAGCGCGTCTCGTACGGGGTCAGCACCAGCCGCACCACGTCCTCCAGGCGCCGCCGGGCGTCCCCGAGGGTGGTGCGGCCGGTCACCCAGGCGGTCAGCTCGCCCTGCCAGGCGTGGGCCACGATGTGCCGCACCAGGTCGCTCGCGGCGGCCGGCACCTCGGCCGTCACCGCTTGCAGGGCGGTGCTGTCGGCCCGGGCCATGCCCTGCAGGGCCTCGCTGGCGAAGGGATCGGTGGAGGCGGCCACGGCCACCCGTAGCCGGGCGAGTTCGGGCTGCCGCTGGTAGGCCCGCATCCCGCCCCGGACGAACCGGACGGCCCGGTCGGTGGCCCCGAGCCCGGCCCTCGGTCCGCGCAGCTCGGCCACCAGGTCGGCCAGCAGCAGGCGGTGCCATTCGGCGATCGCCGCAGCCAGGAGGTGGTCCTTGGAGGAGAAGTAGCGGTACGCCGTCCCCAGGGCGACTCCGGACCGCTCGCAGACTTGTTTCATCTGCATACGCTCGACGCCGATCTCGTTCACCAGGGCGAGCGCGGCCGCGATCAGGCTTTCGCGGCGTTCGAGCTGACGCGGAGACATCGCCTCCACCGGCCGTGGTGACAGGTCAACCTTGGTCACCCGCACCATGATACGGGCCGGGGCCGCTCAGGAGTATGACGCCGTCCGGCCCCCTTCCGTTCGTCCGGCGGTCACCGGGGTGCCGGAGGTGTGACGAGGGGGCCCTCGGGCGTCACGACGGGTCGCGGACCAGCGCCTCCTGGACGGCGGAGGCGACCAGCCGGCCGTCCAGGTCGTAGAACTCGCCGAGCGCCAGGCCCCGGCCGTCCGAGGAGGACGGGCTGCGCTGGGCGAACAGCAGCCACTCGTCGGCCCGGAAGGGGCGGTGGAACCACATCGCGTGGTCCAGCGAGGCCATCAGCAGCCGGGGCGGCTCGGTGCGCTGGAAGGAGTTCGACTGCACGTCCAGCCCGACGGTGGAGGCCAGGGTGAGGTCGGACAGGTAGGCGAGCGCGCCGGCGTGCAGCAGCGGGTCGCCGTCCGGCAGCGGGGAGGCGGTGCGCATCCAGACGAACTGCTGGAGCAGCCCGGGGACGGCCGGCGGCAGCCCCGGGGTGTCCGCCGGGACGAACCGCAGGTCGAGGTCGCGGAAGCCGCCGGACGCGGCGAAGCCCCGGCGGACCTCCTCGGGCAGGAGGGCGACGGCGTTCGGCAGCGACTCCGGGCGCGGCAGCGGCGGGATCCGGCGCTGGCGGTCGGCGGCCGGCTCGGGGTGCTTGAAGGAGACCGAGAGGGTGAAGATCTCGTTCCCCCGCTGGAGCGCCGTCACCCGGCGGGTGGTGTACGAGAGGCCCTCGCGGACCCGCTCGACCAGGTAGTCGATCGGGTGGCCCGGGGTGCCCGGCAGCAGGAAGTAGCCGTGCAGCGAGTGCACCGGGCGCTCGTCCTCGCAGGTGCGCCCGGCGGCGACGAGCGCCTGCGCGGCGACATGGCCGCCGAAGGCGCGCATCGGGGCGCCGGCGTGGCAGCAGCCCCGGAACGTGTTCTCGTCCAGCCGCTCGATCTCCAGCAGCTCGGCGAACGGGGCGGCCGGCACGGCGCGCCGTTCGGCCCGGACGTGCGGTTCGGTGAGGTCGGTCACGAGGCCATAGTGGCAGAAGCCAACCGTGTGGTGGTGTGACCTGGGTAACGCCGCCCGCGGGCTCGCGTGATGACATAGAACACGTTCCAGTCCGATCCCCGGCTCCGGTCCCGCGCCCGGCCGGGTCGAGGCCCTCCCGGCGCCCTCGCGAGGCCGCCCCGAGGCCGCCCCGCGGCCGTCCCGCCGGATTGTCAGTGCCCTCACCTAGCGTGCTCGACATGACGCAATCCGCACACGCGTACGCCTATCTGCGCCCGTCGGCCGTCCTGGACGGCGCCGACGGCCGGCACCTCGACCTGGCCACCTCCGGCGGCGCCACCCCGCTCGGCGCCGCCGCCAACCCGCGCTTCTTCGCGGGCTTCCTGGCCGATCCGGCGCCGGCCGCCGCCGCGCTGCTCGCGGTCGCGGACGTCGCCGCCGCGCGCTACTACCAGCCGCGGCTGCGCGCCTCGCTCGACCCGGTGGTCACCGCGAACGGGGACCGGCTGCGCTTCGAGTCCTTCTCGGGCTGCTGCGGCGTCTACGCCCGGCTCGACGTGCTCGGGGCCGGGCTCGACGGGGACGAGATCGGCCACGGCACCACCAACGTGGACGTCAACAACCCGCTGCGCGAGGCGCTGACCAGGATCGGCCCGGCCGACCCGCTGCACCTCGCGGTCGGGCCGGACGCGCTGGAGGTCACCACCTTCGACGGCCCGCTGGTCGAGAAGAAGGTGCCGCTGCCGGAGCGCTGGCTGCGCGGCTTCGCCGAGACCCAGGTGGTCGCCGCCGGTTTCGAACCGCGCGCCGAGCTGCCCGCCGCCGAGGCGGTGCGGTTCCTGCGCTCGCTGCCGCGCGGCGGGCGGGCCGGCGTCGGCTGGGTCGTCCCGGCCGGGAGGACG